>CAYZSQ010000048.1:1563-8965 GCA_964479785.1 uncultured Methanomassiliicoccales archaeon | reverse complement strand
ATCCTGTTCTTCGACACCAACAAGTGCTACAAGAACATGATCCAGCTCAAGAGGGTCGCCAGGACCACCGAGTGGACCGAGAAGGCCGCCATCGAGAAGGCCGCCAGGCTCAGGGCCGCCGAGAAGAAGGAGGAGTGAGCATGGCCATGGAGCAGACCTACCTCATGGTCAAGCCCGACGGGGTCCAGCGCGGACTCTGCGGCGAGATCGTCTCCCGCTTCGAGAGGAGGGGCCTCAAGATCGTCGCCATGAAGATGATGGTCATCTCCAAGGAGACCGCCGAGAACCACTACGGCGAGCACAAGGGCAAGCCCTTCTTCCCCTCGCTCATCTCCTACATCACGTCCGGCCCCGTGCTGGCCATGGTGCTGGAGGGCGAGAACGCCGTGTCCATCTGCAGGAGCATGATGGGCAAGACCAACCCCGCCGAGTCCGCCCCCGGGACCATCCGCGGGGACTACGCCCTGGTCACCGGCATGAACATCATCCACGGGTCCGACTCCCCCGAGTCCGCCGAGAGGGAGATCTCCATCTTCTTCAGGCCCGAGGAGATCGTCTCCTACGAGAAGACCTCTGACAAGTGGCTCTACGAGTGACCCGGACCTAAACCATTTTCTCCACAAACCCCTTAGATTTCAGTGTAGCGAGGTGGCGGACATGGCGATAAGGCAACCTGTTGTCAGCGTTCTGGGTCATGTAGACCACGGAAAGACGAAGCTTCTCGACCGTATCAGGGGGACATCGGTCCAGGCCCGCGAGGCGGGGGCCATCACCCAGCACATCGGCGCCACCGAGGTGCCGATCGAGCACATCTACAAGGTGTGCAAGCAGCTGATCGGCGGCAAGAGGTTCGACGTCCCCGGCCTCCTCTTCATCGACACGCCCGGCCACCACTCCTTCACCACCCTGAGGGCCAGAGGCGGGTCCCTGGCGGACATCGCCGTCCTGGTCATCGACATCAGGGAGGGGCTGATGCCCCAGACCATCGAGTCCATCCGCATCCTCAGGCAGTACAAGACGCCGTTCGTCATCGCCCTGAACAAGGTGGACACCATCCAGGGGTGGATCAGCGAGGAGGGCAGGCCGTTCATCCTGTCGGAGAGGGTCCAGCAGGACCACACCCTGGCCGCCTTCAACGACAAGCTCTACACCGTCATCGCCCAGCTCTCGGAGCAGGGCATCTCCGCCGACAGGTACGACAGGATCGACGACTTCACCAAGGCCGTGGCCCTGGTGCCCATCAGCGCCAAGGAGGGCGAGGGTGTCCCGGACCTCCTGCTCGTGCTCATAGGTCTGGCACAGCGCTTCCTGGAGTCCCAGCTGGAGAAGGGCGAGGGCCCCGGGAAGGGCACCATCCTGGAGATCAAGGAGGAGCGCGGCCTCGGGAAGACCCTGGACATGATCCTCTACTCCGGGACGCTGAAGAAGGGCGACACCGTCGCCATGGGCACCCGCGGGGCGCCCGTCGTCACCAAGGTCAAGGCCATCCTGAAGCCCAAGCCCCTGGACGAGATCAGGGACCCCCGGGACAGGTTCGACTCCGTCAAGGAGCTCCACGCCGCGGCCGGCGTCAAGATCTCCTGTCAGAACTGCGAGGGCGTCATCGCCGGCGCCCCCATCATCGTGGTCAAGGGTCCGAACGACCCGGCCATCAAGGCACTGGCCGAGGAGACCAGCATCAAGATCGAGGTCCAGGAGAAGGGCATCACCATCAAGGCGGACGCCATCGGCTCCTTGGAGGCCCTGGCCTTCGAGGCCAAGGCCGCGGGGATCCCCATCCGCAAGTACGGCGTGGGGGAGATCACCCGCAGGGACATCGTGGAGGCCGCCTACGGCGACAAGAAGAACAGCGTCATCCTGGGGTTCAACGTCAACATGTCCAAGGACGCTGAGTCTGAGCTGGTCAACCACGAGGACCTCAAGGTCATGACGAACCAGATCGTCTACCAGCTCATCGAGGACTACGTGGAGTGGGTGGAGGACAGCAAGAAGAAGACCGAGACCGACAAGAGGTCGGAGTTCTCCTTCCCCGCCAAGTTCAAGATCCTCCCCAACTGCGTGTTCAGGGCCAGCAAGCCCGCCATCGTCGGCGTCAGGGTGCTGGCCGGAAGGATACGGCCCGGGGAGAACCTGATCCTCCCGGACGGCCGCGACGCCGGCAGGATCAAGAGCATCCACACGGGCGAGGACGCCCTCAAGGAGGCCAAGCAGGGCGAGGAGATCGCCGTGGCCATCGACGGCGTCACCGTGGGCAGGCAGATCAACGAGGAGGACGTGGTCTACGTCGACCTCATCGAGTCGGGCTACAAGCAGCTGGTCGGCATCGACCTCACCGACGACGAGAGGATGGCCATGGAGGAGACCGTGGCCATAAAGAGGAAAGAGGAGCCGTTCTGGGGGATGTGAGTCGCAGCCATGACCTATATGACGAAGCCGTTCATCGAGTTCGTCTTCGCTGTGGCCCCCTATTGGCTCCCTCTGCTCATAGTCTACTTAGTGTCCATCTACCTCCTCATAATGAGGGAGAGGTTCGACCCCAGGACGTTCATATTCTGGATGGCGGTGGTGCTGACGCTGCCGTTCCTGGGCTTCGTGCTGTACCTCGTGTTCGGGAGCACCATCTACTCCCGGTGGAGGTTCTCGCGGAAGCACAGGGAGGATGCCAGGTTCCTCGGCGGCGATGGCGACCCCGTCACCGAGGCCGACGGACCGATCGCGGACGTCGTGCGCGAGGCGGGAGGGGACGTCTACACCCGCGGCAACTCCGCCAGCTTCTTCTGGGGCAGGGACCAGGCCGTGCAGTCCCTGGTCCAGGACATCATGTCCGCCGAGCGCCGCATAGTCATGACCTTCAGGCGCATGCCCTATGTCAGGGACGAGGTCTTCGAGGCCGTGCGCAGGAAGGCCGAGGCCGGGCTGGAGGTCCTGATCCTCACATCGACGCTGGGGTTCGGCAGGACCAAGGGCATCCGCGAGCTCAGGTCCCTGGGCGCCAGGCACAGGACGTTCAACAGGCCCCTCTACGCCATGTTCTCCCTCCGTCCCGCCAACCGGGACTACAGGTCCTTCATGGTGGTGGACGGAAGGGTCGCGTACGAGGGCCGCGGGGCGTTCCTCCGCCTGGAGGGCCCCTCGGCATCGCGCCTGGAGGCCAGGTTCCTGGCCGACTGGTCCCACGCCTCCGGGGAGGAGCTGAGGCCGTCCCAGGCGGCCCCCGTCAACTCCGACGGCGTCGGCGTGCAGGTGGTCTCCGACGGACCGGATCAGGGGGACTCCTCCCCGATGTGCGCCTGCTACACCAGGATCGTGACCCAGGCCCGGAGGACGCTCAGGATATGCACCACGCACCTGATGCCCAACGACGAGGTCTACGCGACGATCAGGATGGCCGTGCTCTCGGGGGTGAAGGTGGACCTCCTCCTGCCGAGGAAGGGGACCCACTGGTACCAGTCCTGGAACTCCCTGGCGGCGTCCAACTCCCTGATGATGGACGGCGTGAGGGTGTTCTTCGCGGACAGGATGCTGACCAAGTGCGTCGTGTCCGCCGACGGGGAGGTGTGCTGCGTGGGCTCCGGACCCTACTCCAGCAGGTCCCTCCGCAACGACTTCCACACCTGCTGCGTCGTGTACGGGGACACGGCCGCGGAGGTGGACAGGTGCTTCGACGAGGCCCTGGAGGACTCCGTGGAGTGCCTTCCGGAGGAGTACAGGGGCAGGTCGCTGGCCGACATGTTCAGGATAGCCATCGCCAGGATGCTTATGTTCTTCAACTGAGGCCGCCTCGGAAAAAAGGTTTATAAATGATACCCTGTTAGCCAGCCCCACAGGTGTTCAAATGGTAGAATTCAAAGCCATTGTAAACGACGTCAAGACCGGAAGGTCCTACAACGTCACAGTGTCTGGTCACCACGCGAACTCTCTGATTGGTATCAACATCGGAGAGGTCGTGGACGGTGTCTTCGTCGGCCTCCCCGACTACAAGCTCAAGATCACCGGCGGCTCCGACAGCAACGGGACCCCCATGAGGAAGGACCTCCCCGGGAACAAGAGGGTCAAGCTCCTGCTGTCCGACAGCCTGGGATTCCACGAGAAGTACCCCGGCCAGAGGAAGAGGGTCGCCATCCGCGGATCCGCGATCTCCCAGGAGATCGTCCAGATCAACATGGCTGTCGTCGAGTACGGACCCAAGTCCATCGAGGAGTGCCTCAACCCCCAGCCCGAGGGCGAGGCCGCGGAGAACTGATGAAGGTACCTCAGCAGCCCGAGATCAACATCGGGATGATCGGTCACGTCGACCACGGGAAGACCACCCTCACCAAGGCCCTTTCCGGCGAGTGGACCGACCGTCACTCCGAGGAGTTGAAGAGAGGCATCTCGATCCGTCTCGGGTACGCGGACGTAGCTTTCTACAAGTGCCCCCAATGCCAGGGGCCCGCCGCGTTCGGCACGAACAAGAAGTGCAGGATCTGCGGCGAGGAGACGGAGTTCCTCAGGGCGGTGTCCTTCGTGGACGCCCCCGGGCACGAGACCCTCATGGCCACCATGCTCTCGGGAGCCGCCCTCATGGACGGCGCCCTGCTGCTGGTGGCCGCCAACGAGAAGTGCCCCCAGCCCCAGACCAAGGAGCATCTGATGGCCCTGTCGATCATAGGGATCGACAAGATCATCATCGTCCAGAACAAGATCGACATCGTCAGCCGCGAGCAGGCCGTCGAGAACTACAGGCAGATCAGGGAGTTCGTCAAGGGCACCATCGCCGAGAACGCCCCGATCATCCCCATCTCCGCCAACCGCGGGGTCAACATCGACATGCTGATCGAGGCCATCGAGGAGCACATCGTCTCCAAGGTGGTCAGGGACACCGAGGCCCCGCCGCTGATGCACGTGGCCCGCTCCTTCGACATCAACTCGCCCGGCACCAAGCCCAGGGACCTCAAGGGAGGCGTCCTGGGCGGATCCCTGATGCAGGGGACCCTGAAGGTGGGCGACGAGATCGAGATCGCGCCCGGCAGGAAGACCGAGGTGGCGGGCAAGGTCGTCTACGAGAGGATCACCGCCAAGATCACCTCCCTGGAGGCCGGCGGCAGGAGCGTCAAGCAGGTCCTCCCCGGAGGGCTCATCGCCATCGGCACGGGCCTGGACGCCGCCATCACCAAGTCCGACGGACTGACCGGGAGGGTCATCGGCCGTCCAGACCAGCTGCCCAGGGTCGCCCACGACTTCAGCATGAGGACCGTGCTCCTGGACCGCGTGGTGGGATCATCCGCCGAGCTCTCCGTGGAGGAGATCAAGAGCAACGAGCCGCTGATGCTCAGCGTCGGCACCGCCACCACCGTGGGTGTCGTCAAGAGCGCCAGGAGCGACTCCGCCGAGGTGGCCCTCAAGATCCCCGTGTGCATCCTGCCCGGGCAGAGGGTGGCCATCTCCAGAAGGATCTCCAACAAGTGGAGGCTCATCGGCTACGGCATCGTCGAGTGATGGTCATGCAGACCGTCATCCTCGACACAAACGCCTTACTCATGCCTTTTGAGATCAAGATGAACCTCGACCTCGCCATCAGGGAGCTGGTGGGCGAGGCGAGGATCGTCGTCCCCGGCCCGCTGGTGGGGGAGCTCAAGCATCTCGATCACAGATTCGCCGGCGCCGCGCTGGCACTGGCCAGGAAGTACGAGATCGTCCCCACCGTGACCACCGGCGACAACGCGGTCATGGAGCTGGCCAGGAAGACCGGCGGCTACGTCCTGACCAACGACAAGGAGCTCAGGCGCAGGCTCAGGAAGGAGGGGATCCCCATAATCTTCCTGAGGTCCGGCACACATCTCGCCGTAGACACGTATCTGGGCGAGTGATCAGGCCCAGCCCGGCACGTACCTGTTGCCTTCGCCGTTCTGCTTGATCAGCCCGCGCTCCAGGGTCGTCCTGATCAGGCGCGACATGGCCACTGTCGACGACCCGCCGCCGTCGAGGCCGAAGCGGGCGCGGAGGCTGGCATTGGTCATCTTGAGTCCCTTCTCGTAGAGGCTGCAGGCGTGCATGTAGCAGGCGTAGACCCTCTCGTCGGTGCTCATGTCCTTGAACGGCTTCTTCCCGAAGATCGTGACGCGGGTGGAGCCCCCTCTGTCCGCGATCTCCGGCGTGGGCAGGACATGGGATTCGCAGGAGTCCACGATCTTGTCCCAGCCCGTCCCGAGTTCCTCGCACAGGCGCATGCGCCTCATGAGGCTCGACAGCCTCTCGTTGCGGGAGTTCGGCGATGCGTCGATGATGCGCATGTTCTCCACCAGGAGGCCGCCGGGGTTGGAGATCTCCACCCGGTTGTCGAATATCTCCACCGAGAGGTTCATCCCGGTCACGGTCAGATCCTGGTGTATCATCGCATTCGCCAGGGCCTCCCTTATCGCCAGGGTCGGGTACTCCCGGACGGTCCTCCTGACCGCACCGTCTATGACCTCCATCGACGGCAGGTGGGATTCTATCAGCCGTATGTTGTCATCGAACGAGACCGCATAGCCCCTGATGTCCTCCATCTGCTCGGCGATGGCCGTCCTGCCGCTGCCGCTGTAGCGGATGATGCGGAGCATCTTCCTGGACACGCTCGGATATCCGGACATGTCCTTGGAGAACAGGATGGCCCCAAGGTTGGTGAGGGAGTACAGGCCGTCCTCCTGCACCGTGACGATGTCGTTCTCGGCCAGCTTCGCCAGGATGCCGTCCCGGTTCGACGGGGTCCGCATGTGCAGGAGGTCGAAGAACCTGGTGTACTCTATGGATTCGAGGACGTCGTCCGCAGTCATGTCGACCTCTGCGGACAGCATCTCGTAGTCGCCCCTCCCGAGTTCCAGCCACAGTCTCTCCTGGAGCGCGGTGACCTTGTCCAGCCTCTTCGTCGCGCTTCCGTCGCGGATGTACGCCACGTTTTCGAACGTGACGGGCTTGTACGCCGCTTTGGTGACTCTGAGTATCACGACCCTCCTGTCCTCCACGGTGCAGGTCTCGAACTCGAAATCCGTGTTGTCCGTGATCTGATGGCGGAGCCAGTTGATCAGGGGTTCATTGCCCTTCCTCTCCGAATCCGGGTCGAATCCGGTTCCGACCACGGAATGGTTCTCGTCATCCACCCCCCAGATGATGTATCCGTGTTCCCTGTGATGAAGCACCGCACTGTTGGCGAGACCGCTGATCCTCTCTCCGATCATCTTCGGGTCCCTGTTGTCGACTTCGAACTCCAGCCAGGGCGTCTCGTGGGGCCTCTTTATCAGTTCTCTGACGAGGAGCTCGGGATTGCGGATCATGATGTCCATGGATGGGGGTGGATTCATTTAATAACACACAGTTAAATTAAGATGTATAAATCTTAGAATGTTAAATCGATGTTACGAAAAAATAGCCATTTCTTTAAATA
>CAYZSQ010000048.1:0-1463 GCA_964479785.1 uncultured Methanomassiliicoccales archaeon | reverse complement strand
GATTTGTTAAATGGGTGTTATATCGGATATGCAACCGTACACCCGCTTCCGGGATGCCCTGTTCAGATCAGCGGGTCGGGATACTGCGTGGGCTCCCCCGGCCTCCAGGGCTCCTTCCCGCACTCGTCGAGCTTGTCCTGAATGAGCTCCTTCCCGATGGGGGTGATGGCGTACACAGGGACCTTGTTGCCGGCCACCAGCGTGTCCGGTCTTCTGAGGCACTCCTCGCGCAGATGCCTCGACGCGCAGGCGGTGATGATGTCGAAGGTGTCGAAGGCCTTCCCGGCATCCTCCTCCGACATGCCGGTGGTGTGCACGCCGATGATGACCAGCCGGTCCCCGTGCCTCTCCCGCATCCTGGCGGCGGAGTCCACGAACGGCGTGGTCACGGCAACTCTCTCGTATCCCATGGCGATCGCCTTGTCCACACCCGCCTCCATGTCGATCCTGGCGGTGTCCGGGTCCAGCATGTTCTCCCTGCCGACCGCCTCGACGACGGTGGCCAGGGGCTCGGTCTCGCAGATGCCGGAGATCCTCCCTCCCATGCCCTGGACCAGGGCGGGGTCGGTGATGACCGCGGTGCCACACCCGTCCGCCGCTATCACGGCGGCGTCGATCCTCCCGTTCCTGAGCGCGGAGCACAGCGTCTCGGATATGCCGAAGTTCAGGAAGTTGTCCATGCGGGTGACGCGGTCCTCGGTGCACATGCCGAATGCCCGTATCCGATACTCGATGTTCTCCCTCACCGAATCGACGTCGAGCTCCTCCATCCCCCTGCGCTTGGCGAAGAGGGGGCAGTATCTGACCCTCGGTTCGGTGACGTCGACGACCTTCCCGTCCTCGATGGTGACGCGGCTCAGCCCGAGGCATTCCATGACGTGTCTGGACATAGTTCATGCACCGTTGGCACGTGAACCGTGCCCGCCCGTTTATTACTGCCGATTGAAAAGTGGGGCGGGGGAGGAGGGACTCCCCCGCATGGGTCTCCGTCACTCGACGACTTCGACGCTGACGATCCTGACGTCCTTCAGGGGCTTGTCGTTCCTGTCGGTCTCGACCCTGCCGATCCTGTCGACGACCTCCATGCCGGAGACGACGGTGCCGAAGACCGGGTGGGCGTAGGGGGTCCTGGGGTCCTCCTTGTCCAGGTAGGTGTTGTCGACGGTGTTGATGAAGAACTGGCTGCCGCCGGTGTTGGGCCTGCCTGTGTTGGCCATGGACATGGTGCCCCTCTTGTTGGAGTGGCCCTTTCCGAACTCGTCCTGGATGTTGTAGCCGGGTCCGCCCATGCCGGTGCCGGTGGGGTCCCCTCCCTGGATCATGAAGCCGTCGATGACCCTGTGGAAGATGGTCCCGTCGTAGAAGCCCTCCTTGGCCAGTTTGACGAAGTTTCCGGTGGTGATGGGCATGTCGTCGTGCATCTCGACGGTGATGTCGCCCATGCTCGTGTGGAGAATCACGTT
>CAYZSQ010000047.1:0-9120 GCA_964479785.1 uncultured Methanomassiliicoccales archaeon | reverse complement strand
ACCTGTAATACGCTAGGTACTGGTGCGGCATGACCGTGTCCGGGTCGTGGTAGCTGCCCTGGATATCCCTGCCCCTGTCGGGTTGGAACCCGACCAGGACGTTCCCGTACAGGACGCCGGGGATCATCAGCCCGCCCCCTGTCGTGTAGAAGTCACCGGGAGGGTCCCCCCAGTCGTCACGGATCCTCTCCCTGGCCGCGGACGAGAGCCTCGAGTAGCAGTCCTCGTAGTCCTCCGCGGAAAGGACGCCCAGGGTCCTCCCCGCGACCTCCTCGTCGGAGAGCCAGTCGACGTCGTTCGTCAGCCCGGAGAGGAGGGCGTCCACCAGCTCCCTCGGGGTCTCGGGGATGGCGTCGCCGACGTCGTAGCCGTCGTCCCTCATCCTGTGCAGCAGGTCCACGACGCTCGCGAACGTGTCCAGTCCGGCCGCCCCTCCCGCGTTGGCTGTCCTGGGCGGGTACATGTACAGGAGCACGGCCACCTTCCTCTCGGGATTCCCCTTCCGGCGGAGGCGCGCCCACATCATTGCGGTGTCCGCCACCCTCCTCGCACGGTCTGGGACCGACGCGTAGACGCGGGCGCCGCCCTCCCTCTCCGTCACGCCCGCGGGGACGGTGATTATCTGGCCGTCGAACTCCGGATGGGCCACGTCGTAGGCCACCTCCGAAGGGCTGAGGCCGTTGACGTCCTCGAGCCACTGCCCCTGGCCGGCGGAGGTGGTCATGGCCTGCAGGACCGGGACGCCGTAGGACAGGAAGAAATTCTCCTCTGACACCTGCTCCCCGCATCCCGGCGTCGCCACCAGGGTCTGCGAGAAGCTCATGGTCTCGATGATGGCGTCCAGGACGGGCTCGCCTCCACGGGTCAGGTGCTCCCCGAGGATGCGCTTGACCCCGATGGCCCCCACCAGCGAGTCCTCGTAGGTCTGGAGGAACACCGGCACCGGAGCCCCGCCCAGCTCCCTCACGGCGTCGATGAGGCCGTCTATGTTGCCGAGGTTTCCGGTGAGCCACTGCTTCTGGTAGAAGAAGATCCCGATCTTCGGCAGAGACTGGTCTAGCGTGTCCAGGTAGGCATCGAACGATATGTCCTCCCTGCCCGGCATGTAGATGCCCTGCGCCGGAGGGCGGACGGGCCCCGGGACCTCGACATCCAGACCGTCGAACCTGCTCAGCGCCCACAGCAGCAGCGCACGGAAGTTCTCGTCCCCCGCCAGGGTGTAGTATGTCAGGGCCTCCCTATAGTCGCCATCGCCGCCATGGAACAGGCGGCGGAAGTCCTCGGTGACGCACTCGTCGGTGCACTGGAGCAGCGTGCACACCCCGTTGGACTCGATCGCCCCGAGAAGCCTGTCGAACCTCTTCATGTACGACGTGTCCCCGTGAACCTTCAGGGTCACCAGGTCCGCCGAGCCGACCTCCCCAAGGGCCGCGGCGAGCAGCTCCGGGTCCGAGTCCAGGTCGGACGAGTCGTAGTTCCTGTATTCCAACGAGAGCCCTTCGGAGCGCACCTGCTCGGCGGCCTTGTTGAGAAGGAAGCTGTCCTTGGTACCTATCGAAATGTTGATGAGGAGCATCTCGTAATTGGATGATAGTTCCAATATATCTGTTGTTCTGGCCGTTCCCCTGCGCGGAGCTCTGGCTATCTTCTGGTCAGAGATTACGATATGGACTATAGCTGAGGGTCTGAACCGTAGCTGCCCGCAGTCGGTATCATCAAATACATTGATTGGATGCATCATCCAATCATGTTCTGCAAGAGCGCACTTCCATACCGCCCCGCCCAGGCCCCGAGGGGGGAGAGCGATGGGCGAGACCGAGGACCGGTCCATCGGGACCGCGAGGATGAAGCGCCGCCTGCTGGCGATCGTGGCCCTGGGGGCCGTGGCAATCGTCATCATGGTCCTGCTCTCGCTCGCGTGCGGCACCGTGAACTACCCGCTCTCGACGGTGGTGGACAGCTTGTCCCGCGTCATATCCAACGGCGTCGAGACCGGGGTGGACAGGACCCTGTTCAACCTCCGCCTGCCGAGGGTGTTGGCAGCGCTGGCCGTCGGCGCCGGACTCGCCGTGGCCGGCATCGTGTTCCAGGCAATCATAAGGAACCCGCTGGTAGACCCCTACATGACCGGCGTGTCCTCCGGCGCCGGCCTGGGCGCCACGCTCTACATCGTGTTCTTCTCTTCATCGGCGCTCTCGCTAACCAACCTCGGGACGCCCGTGTTCGCATTCATCTTCGCCGTGCTGGCCTTCGGGCTCACCTTCACGGTGTCCAAGTTCAGCGGGAACTCCAACGTGAGCTTCGTCCTCGCCGGGGTGATCACCGCCATGGGCTTCAGCGCGGTCACCACCATACTGATGCTCACCAACGAGAGCCAGACCCAGAGCATCCTGGGATTCCTGTACGGGAGCTTCTCGTCGATATCCTGGCAGACCGCCTGGATCATCATAGTCCCGGTGATCGTGATGTCCGTGGGCTTCATGCTGTTCTCCAGGACCTTCAACGTCGTCCTGCTGGGACGCGAGCAGTCCATGGAGCTCGGCGTGAACTACGACAGATTCAGGCTCGTCTCCATGCTCGTGGCATCCCTCTTGACCGCCGTCTGCGTCTCCTTCGTAGGCATCATCGGGTTCGTGGGGCTTATCGTCCCGCACCTGGCAAGGATGGTGCTGGGCGGGGACCACCGCCTGCTCTTCCCCGCATCCATCGTCATCGGGGCGCTGCTGCTGTCCGCCGCCGACCTCCTGATCAAGGAGCTGATAAACGTCGCGGACCTGACAATTCCGATAGGTGCCATAACCACCCTGATCGGAATACCGTTCTTCGTGTTCATCATGAAGAGGAGGGGGAGGGGCTATGCCCGACGGCGAGCCTCTGATCTCTGCCGAGGGCGTGAACGTCTGGTACGACGACTACCACGCCCTGCACGACATCACCCTGTCCGTGCGGCCAGGGGAGCTCCTCGGGATCATAGGACCAAACGGATGCGGGAAGTCCACCCTCATGAGGTCCGTCAACGGGCTCCTGCCCGTGAGAGACGGCGACCTGACCGTGGGGGGGCTGAGGGTCAGGGACGTCAGCCTCGAGGAGATGGCCAAAATGTGCTCCAACATCCCGACCGAGTTCCCCCCTGACTTCAACCTCAGGGTGTACGAGGTCGTGATGCTCGGGAGGTACCCTCACAGAACGGGCATGTGGTGGGAGACGCCCGAGGACGAGAGGATCGTCGCGGACGCCCTCGGGATGTTCGGCATGGACGCCCTGTCGGAACGCGACATCGTCCAGCTGAGCAGCGGCGAGCGTCAGCGCACCCTGATCGCGAAGGCGTACGTCCAGCAGCCCCGGATAATGCTTGTGGACGAGCCCACGGCCCATCTCGACATAAGGTACACCCTCGAGGTGATGCAGTACTTCAAAGACCTGATCCTCAAGAAGAGGGACATGGCCATCGTCATCGCGGCCCACGACCTGAACACGGTCGCGAAGTTCTGCGACCGCATAGCGATGATGAGGAACGGCAGGATAATCGCCTGCGGAAGCCCCGAGGAGGTAATCACCGAGGAGAACATCGCGGAGGTCTACGGCGTGAGGGCGGACGTCATCCGCCACAACGGGGAGATCGTGATGATCCCCCGCCACCCAATCGGGGATCCTCGTCATCCCTGAGCATCACGTGCGGGCGCCCGAGGTCGTAGATCACGCGGGACTTGACGCCGTACACGGTCATCAGATTCTCCTCCGTGATGACCTCCTGCGGCGTGCCAGTTGCGAAGATGCGTCCCTCGTGCATCAGGATGATCTTGTCCGAGTACTTCGACGCTATGTTGAGGTCGTGGCAGATCATGACCACGGCCATGTCCTCCTCGCGCGACAGGTCCCTCAGCAGACGGGTCACGTTCAGCTGATGCCTGATGTCCAGGTTGGCGGTGGGCTCGTCAAGGAGGAGCACCTTCGGCGTCTGGGCCAGGCCCTTGGCCACCATGACCTTCTGGTGCTGCCCGGCGGAGAGCTCGTTCAGCGACCTCATGGCAAGGTCCCCGATGCCCATCCTGTCCAGCGTCTCGTAGACGATCTCGAGGTCACGGTCGAGGGATCCGTACCTCTGATGCGGGTACCTCCCCATCAGCACGGCGTCGACCACCGTTATGGGGAACGTTCCGGCGGAAGCGCAGGGCACGTAGCCGAGGACCTTCGCCAGGTCCTTCTCGGCGATCTGCCCCACGTCCGTGCCGTTCATCGTCACGCTGCCCTCAGTGGGCCTGAGAATCTTATTCATGCAACGGATGAGCGTGGACTTCCCCACCCCGTTGGGGCCGATGATCGATACCAGCTCCGGCTTGTCGATCCTCAGCTCGATCCCCTTGAGGATGGGGAACGTCCCATAGGAGAAGCGGACGCCGTCCATCACGATCTCCAGGCTGGCGTCCCCGGTGACCTCGAAGCCGCCCCTCTTCCTAATCGATTCAATGTCTATCATGATATCACCAAGCGCTCCGCCTCATCCTCACCAGAAGGCAGATGAAGATCGGACTGCAGACGATGGCCAGTATGACCCCGGCTGGGAGGTTCGGGGCGATGAGGCGGACGACATAGTCGGCGCCGATGACCATCAGCGCGCCGATGGCCGCCGAGCAGGGGATCAGCACCTTGTTGTCCGAACCCACGAGGATGCGTGCGACGTGCGGGGCCACGAGGCCGACGAACCCGAGCGTCCCCGTGTAGCAGACGATGATCGCCGTCGCGACGGACACGATGACGAGCGCGACGATCCTCAGCCTATTGGGGTTTATGCCCAGTCCTATCGCCTCCTCGTCGCCCTGCGCCACGATATCGATGCGCCTGTGGATGGCCATCATCGGCACGAGCACGATGAGGACGGCAGCGATCATCTTCGGGAGGGCCCCCCAGGAGATTCCGGACACGGACCCGACGGACCACGCGTACACCTGGGCCAGGGTGTCGGGCTCCATGGTGTACTTGATGAGTGTGGTCAGGGCCGTGAAGATGTACATCACCGCGATCCCGCACAGGATCATCATCGTCGGCGTGACCTTCTTGAACATCGCCACCGCGATGACTACCGCCGTGGGCACCAGGGCCGCCAGGAACGCGTTGACTATCTGAGAGTCAGAGTCCGACAGGAACGGGAACACGCTGATGCCCAGGCTCAGCGACACGACCATCCCGAAGAGGGCGCCGGACGAGATGCCCAGGGTGTATGGCTCCGCCAGGGGGTTCCTGATGAGGCTCTGGAGCACCGCCCCGCACACCGCCAGGACCATGCCGGCGCAGACCGCCCCTATGGAGCGGGGGATGTTCTGGTCGAACACGTTCCTGTCCTTGATCATCGAGAGGTAGTCGTCGGTGCCGACCCCGGATAAGTGGTCGACGACGATCCTGAAGCTCTCGAGGACCCCGATCTGTATGCTCGAGGCGGACCACGAGAGGAGCACGACCACGAAAGTGGCGGCGGCGACCGCCAGAATCAGGTGCAACGAGCGCCTGTACCTGCGACGGTAGTCGCGGATGCCGTCGATCACCAGATGTGCCTCCTGTTGCGTATCAGGATTATCAGGAACATCGGTGCGCCGATGAGCGAGGCCACGACCCCGACCGGGACGGTGTCCATGCTCGAGAGCGCCTTCGCTGCCGTGTCGGCTATGAGCAGGAAGGCGGCCCCGAAGGCCGCGGAGGCGGGGATGACTAGCCTGTTGTCCGACCCGATGACCAGACGGACGATGTGCGGACAGATCAGCCCCACGAATCCGACGATCCCCGCGAACGAAACTATGAATGCCACGACCACTGCCATGACCAGGAGGCATAGGATCCTGAGACGCCTCACGTTGAGCCCGAGGCTCACCGCGTTCTCGTCGCCCATGCTCATTATGTTGAGCTTCTTGGAGAGCAGGAACACCACGACGCTCCCCGCGACGACCACGAGGGCCACCGTGGCCAGCTGGTCCCATCCGATGTTCGTGAAGGACCCGACCTGCCAGCGGTAGACGTTGGCCAGGGTGTCAGAGTCCGTGGACACCAGCAGCAACGTGCTGAACGCGTTGAACATGTACGACAGCGCCGTGCCCACAAGGATGACTGTCGCCACCGAGTTCATGGAGCGAGACGACAGCACCATCATCAGGGCCACCGGGATCATCGCGAATATGAACGCGTCCAGTGCGGAGTTGGACGACGAGAGCACTGACAGTCCCGTCACCACGCTGAGAGCCACCCCGAAGTACGCCCCGGACGAGACGCCCGTGGTGTATGGGTCGGCGAGGGGGTTCTTCAGGATGCTCTGCATCAGGACCCCGGAGATCGCCAGGCCTACGCCGGCGAATATCGCGAACAGCACCCTCGGGAGCCTGTTGTTCCAGACTATCTGGTCGTCGTACCACTCGCGGGAGTACGGCACCAGATCCACGCCGGTGATGTGGTCCCAGATGACCTCGTACACCCTCGCGAACGAGATGTCGTAGCCACCGATGGTTATGGATATCGCTATCGCGACGAACATCAGAGCTACACAGAAGACGATGAACAGGACCTTGCGCCAGGTGTGATGGCGGTACTCCTGCTTGAATGACTCGAGCGCCGTCTCCTGCATGCTACCTCGGATGTGAGAGGCAAGGGGCGGGGGCGACGCCCCCGCGGGTTTGATCAATGGCCGGAGAGGCCCAGGTCCTCCATGGAGACAATATACGTTCCGTTGTGGATGGTATCCTCGTCCATGCCCAGGAACTGGGTGGAAAGCTCGACGTTGTACTCGAGCGCCCACTCCTCGTCGAACAGGTCAGGGTACAGGATGCAGGCGGCATAGACGGTCCTGAGGAGGATCGGCATGTCGCCGCTGAGGACGTATACCTCGTTGTTGTAGAACGGCTCGGAGTCGCTGAACGCCATCATGTAGGACTCCAGTGTGTCCGCGCCGTCTGTGAGGGCGGTGCCGCCGTACCAGCTGAAGCCGGAGCCGGTCCTGATCAGGACGAGCTTGTCGATGTCGTAGTCGATGAGCCACTGGCCCAGGTCCTCGTACCTGCTGCTGCTCGAGGACGTGCCGAAGTCGTAGTCCTCGAGGGCGAACCTACCTCCGGCGGTTAGCAGCACAGAGGTGTAGTCCGAGGTCGCGGAGCTGATGTAGTTGTAGGTGCTCACGGTGCCGTCGCTGGACACGGAGTACGTGCAGGCCGAGGAGGCCGCTACGCTCACCTGGTCCACGTCCTTCCCGACGTGCTCCATGAGGGTGGAGTTGATGTCGGTGACGACCTTGACGTACCAGTCGACGAGTCCGTCCAGGTCCACGTCCTTCTGCATGAGGAAGCACAGCAGAGCAATGTCGGAGAGGTAGGAGACGGGGTCGGTGGACGCGGAGGCGACCCTGACCACATCGATGCCCAGCTCCTCGGCCCTCTCCTCGTCGATGCCGTAGGCGTGCGACGAGCTGGCCCCTGCCAGATAGGTGTTGGCGTTGTCCGCGGTGATGATTGCGCTGATGCCGTCCTCAATGATGTGGTTGGCCAGGAGCTCCTCGGAGAAGTACCCGGCGGAGGCGCCGACGCGGTACTGGTAGCTCTGGGTGACGTCGAAGTCGATGCCGTAGTCGGAGAACAGGTACTGGTAGTCGGCGTAGAGGGTGCTGTCGATGGTGGTTGAGTAGGACAGGGCCTTGATCTCCTCGTTGACGCCGGCGTACATCAGCATCAAGATGATGTTCGCGCTCCCACTAATGGCGATGGAGTCGAACGGGTAGGAGGTGACAGTGTAGTAGTCGCCGTCGGTGTACCTGTTCAGGTGCATAACGTCCACGGGACTGTCGGACGTCGCGTTGATGATCGAGTAGATGTAGTCGACGTCGTCCTGGTCGACCTTCCCGTCGAAGTTGGCGTCGGCGTACCTGTACTGGGAGGCGGTGCCGTCGGCGATCGCCTGGCTCAGGAGCTCGGCGTCGGCCTCGTCGATGACGAGGTCCTCGTTCACGTTGCCGAAGACCTCGAGGACGGGATTGATGTCGCCGCTGATCAGCTGGAGGTCAGCGTCGGAGCCGTCGTAGACGTGGTTCTCGGTGTATGCGATGAGTTCGTCCACGTTGTCGTCGCTGACCGACGAGGGCAGGTCAGATAGGGTGAGGGGGTCGCCATCGGGCGAGTCCGAGTAGGCGTCAGGGTTGACGTACAGGCTCATGATAGGCATCGCGTCGAAGATCGTGTAGGGCGTGACCCTGGAGAGGTCGCTCCCGACGTCCCCTCCGATGAAGACGATGTTGCCACTCTGAACGGCGCCGCAGTTCGCCCATGCGGTCTCCATCATCTTCTCGATGAGGGCGGCGATGGCGTCGTCGCTGGGCATGGACTCCTTGTTGGTCCAGAGGACCAGCAGGACGTCGACGTCCCCGAGGCTGGTGGAGACGAAGTCCGTGTCTGCGGCGGTCCATCCACTGCCGGATATCGGGTTGACCATGTTGGAGACCTGTTCCGCTAGGGTGCTGAGCGTGGATCCGGAGCCGGCGAGGTAGACGCCGGAGCCATCGAAGGCGTCAAGGTTGGTGAAGTTGCCCTCGGAGTCGGTGGCCAGACTGGACAGGCCCGTGCTTATGATGACCGTGACCTCGCTCGCATCGGCCGTAGCGGATGCCAGGGACTCCATCTCGGCCCTCATCTCGTCGACAAGGTCTTCGGCGGCGGACAGATCGCCGTTTACGTATCCCATTATCTCGACGTTCTTGTAGATGCCCTCGGCCCCGTCGTCGGAGCCGTACATCAGGACGACGTTCATGCCGGCCGCCCTCAGCGTCTCGTAGGCGGCGACGGCGTTGCTTCCGGAGCCGTCGATGAAGGTGACGGAGGCGTCGGCGGTCGAGATGGCGTCGGTGTCGGGGTTGGAGTAGCTCCCGCAGTTCGCTACGTCCGACGGGATCAGATCGTTGGTGCAGTAGTTGGAGACGCAGACGAGCTTGTCGCCGTATCCCATGTAGCAGACGATGTCCGCGATGGACGGGCTCGCCGCGGTAATCGTGGTGACCTCGTCAGGGATGACGATCTCATTCCCGGCGGCATCAACCATGGGGCCGTCGTCCCCCCTGTCACCGCTGGCGAGGAAGAACACGGCCACAGCCGCAAGGAT
>CAYZSQ010000046.1:0-9122 GCA_964479785.1 uncultured Methanomassiliicoccales archaeon | reverse complement strand
GCTCCAGTCCGAGGGGGAGGAGACCTTCAGGGACGTGATCCCGCTCCTCTTCAAGAGGATCGTGGGGTACCACCGCAACTTCCGCTGCCTGATCCGCATCATCGACGAGTACCTGGTGAGCATGAGCTACAACGCCGACACCTACAAGGAGGACGACTACGACGACCTCCACGTGTACGACCTCCTCAAGAACAGTCTCAAGGCCTACACCGATGGCATGTCGGACGATGACATCAGGACCATCATATCCAGATGGAACGACGAGACCCTGGAGTCCAACCAGGAGCGCCTGGACGCCATCATGCCCCACAAGAAGAAGGGCGTCCTGAACAAGCTGCTCCACAGGAACCAGGACGACGACGGCATCGACGACGCGGTGGACGGCTACGTGAGGATATGCCTCGGACTGGACCCCGTGGAGGCGTCAGAGGACGCCGAGACCGTCGAGTAAGATCCTCAGTCCGATCAGCACCAGGATTATACCTCCTGCCAGCTCGGCCCTCTTGCCGAACCTGTCCCCGAACAGGCTGCCGAACTTCACACCGGCGGCGGAGATCAGGAACGTTATAACACCGATCAGCAGCGCCGAGGTGACGATGTCGTCCCCGGTCATGGCCAGGGATATCCCGACGGCCAGCGCGTCTATGCTGGTGGCCACCGCCAGCACCAGCATCGTCCTGAATCCCGTGTCCCCGTCCATCTCCTCATCGTCGGAGAAGGACTCGCGGACCATGTTCAGACCTATCACGGCCAGCAGGACGAACGCCACCCAGTGGTCGATGCTGGAGATGTACGAGTAGAGGGATGCGCCCAGGTAGTAGCCTATGACGGGCATCAGCGCCTGGAAAACCCCGAACCACAGGGCGATCGTCAGGATGGCCCTCGTCCCGGGGCGCCTCATGGCCAGACCCTTGCAGACGGCCACCGCGAACGCGTCCATGGCCAGGCCCACTGCGATAAGAGTCACGGTGAGCAGGTCCATGGTGTCCCATCCGATTCAGATATATGAATCTAGACGGTGGGCCTCCCTGCCCCGCGCCTCGACCACCCTGTCCCTGGGCATCAGCGCCCCCCACAGCAGCTCCGAGTCCGGGGAGTACAGCTTCGTCCTGCCCGGCACCTCGTCCCTGTGGCCGGCGTAGCAGTAGACGCAGCCGTGGTTGCAGGTGTCGTACTCGCCGATGTCCACGCTCCTGACACAGGTGCATCCCTCCCTCAGGGGGACCGACTGCGACTCGTAGGGGATGTCCAGCATCCTCATGGTGGCCCGGTCGATGCAGGCCCTGGGCTCGATCCCGAAGCGGGTGAAGTCCCTGGAGCCGCAGCAGTGGCTGAGGGTGATGCCGTGGTCCGCCGCCACCTCGGAGGCCATCTCCATGAAGGCGTCCATCTCTGCCGGGGAGACCCTGCGGAGCACCCCCGACTTCTCCAGATGGATCAGCTTGCCGTAGACCTCCACGAAGCTCACTATGCACCTGTCGGTCCACTCGCAGGCCTCCCGGCACATCATGGAGAACTTCCTGCGGTGATAGTCCAGGCCGATCCCCCGGTTCAGTATCACCGGGTCGTACCTCCATGTCATCCTGTCCCTGCCGATCCTGCCGGCCAGCTCCACGCAGGAGTCGTTGACGTCCGCCTTGAACCTGACCCGGGGCTCGATGTCCCTCCCGTATGGGGTGAGGGTGACCTGGAACAGCGACGTGTGGCCCATCCTGCCGATCTCCCCCATGTGGTCGACCATCGGCCCGGGATCCTTGGTGACGAAGACTATGCAGTCCACGTTCTCCCTGGAGAGGTCGATGCGGTGCACCGTGGTCCTGGATACGGGGTTCCTGACCAGGACCGTCCCCGCCCTGAGGCGGTTCATCATCCACTCCGAGTGGAAGGCGGGGATGTCGGTGCGGCGGCTGGCGCAGATGATCATCGCCTCCCCATGCTGCCGGTCGGAGATACGGATTTCGCTCCCGCCCGGGAGTCCGGCCGAGACAACACTTAAACGTGAGAAGGGGGTAGTCCGGGACATGCGTGGCCCGTGCATACACTCCTGCATCACGCTGATCGGGACCGTCAGCATCACCGAGGACGGGGACGGGAACGTCACCGGGGTGTACCTCCCCAGCTGCAACCTCCCCTGCATGGAAGAGTGGGAGACGGAGGTCCTGGCGGAGGCGGCGGGCCAGCTCAACGAGTACTTCTCGGGGAAGAGGAGGGTTTTCGACCTCCCCCTCTCCTACTCCTCCACCCCGTTCAGGGATTCCGTGCTGGAGTGCCTCATGGGCATACCCTACGGGGAGGTCCGCACCTACGCCGAGGTGGCGGCCGCCACGGGGTCCGAGGGGGCTTACAGGGCCGTCGGTACGGCCTGCGCCTCCAACCCCCTGCCCATAATCATCCCCTGCCACCGGGTGGTGCCGTCCTCGGGAGGCGTCGGGAGCTACATCGGCGGATCGTCGCTGAAGGGGCGCCTCATCGACTTCGAGAGGGAGAACCGGTGACCGTGGACTACCGCGGGATGCTGGCCGCCGCCGCGGAGCCGGAGCTGGCGGAGTTCAACTCCAGGCTCACCCCGGGGAAGGCGGGCATCCGGGGGGTGAGGGTCCCCGAGATCAGGAGGATCGCGAGGGCGGTGGTCCGGGACGACTGGACCCAGGTCATGGGATCCGAGCCCGACGGGTTCGAGGAGGAGATGCTCAGGGGCATCGTCATCGCCACCGCCCCGGTGGCCACCTCCGAGAGGATATCCCTGACGGAGGGATTCCTCCGCCACGTGGACAACTGGGCCACCTGCGACGTGTTCTGCAACTCATGGAGATGCCCCGACGGGGATGCTGACCTGGCATGGGACTACTTCTCGTCGCTCATCGACTCCGGGGAGGAGTACCGCATGAGGGTGTCCGTGGTCGCCAGGATGTCCCTGTTCGGCGATGACGGGGACAGGATGGCGGAGCTCCTGGAGGACATCGCCTCCCACGACCATCCGGGGTACTACTACCGCATGGGCGCCGCATGGGCGGTCTCCGAGGTGTACGTCAGGTTCCCGGATGCGGCCGAGGGGCTCCTGCGCTCCAACAGGATGGAGCCCTGGACCCACAACAGGTCGATACAGAAGATCAGGGAGTCCAGACGGGTGTCGGCGGAGGACAAGGAGAGGCTGGGCGCGCTCAGGCGCACAGCTCCCTGACGATCCTCTCGATCTCGTCGGCGTTGGCGTCCCCGACCCTGGCGCCCCTGCGCTCCAGCCAGGTCCATCCCCTGCGCTCGCACTCCTCCCTGAAGTCGGGGCTGGTGACGGCTATGAGCCTGCCCTCCGGGATCCTGTCCGCCTCCAGGAACATGGCGAACATGTCCTTGGGCACGCACATGACCACCTTGTCGAACGGGAGGGTCAGGAAGGACGTCTGCTCCACGAACCCCTTGGCCTCGTCGGCCGCCCTGTACTCCTCGGGGGTCGACATGACGTCCGGGTAGTCCATGATGTTGTAGTTGCCCGGCACGAAGCCGTAGCGGGTGGTGATCACGCCGAAGGACACGTCGCAGAGCTTCCTGCCGTCCCCGTCGGTCATGGTGTCCAGCCTCTCGACCAGCCTCTTCACCTCGGTCATCCTGCCGCCGAACATCTCGAACGGGGTGGCCAGCCTGCCCCTCGCCAGGAACACGGAGGAGTCGTTGGTCACCACCAGCACCCGCGGCATGACCTTGGTCTCGGTCATCAGCCTCATGTCAGAGCCTCTTGGATCCGAGCCTGTAGGAGATGCTGCAGTTGCCCTCGGCGGACACCATGCACGGCCCCATGGGGTTGCTGGGCTTGCAGGCCCTGCCGAACATGGGGCACTCCTCGGACTTTATGATTCCCCTAAGCACGTCGCCGCACCTGCACCCCCTGGCCTCCTCGTCCACGACGGGGGCGTCGGCCAGGATGTCCTCGTGGACCTTGGTGGCGTCGTGGTCCTGGAACTCGGGCTTGAGGGCGAGGGCGCTCTTCGGGATGACCGGGAATCCCCTCCAGGCCCTGTCCACGGCCTGGAAGGTGTCCTCCATCAGGCTCAGCGCCCTGGGGTTCCCCTCCGGCCTGACCAGGCGGGTGTACTCGTTCTCCACCTCGGCGCGGCCCTCCTTGATCTGTTTGCAGAGCATGTAGCAGGACATCAGCACGTCCAGGGGCTCGAACCCGGCGACCACCTGTGGGACGTGGTGCTGCTGGGAGACCGGCTCGAACATGCGGGTCCCGGTGATCACGGCCACGTGGCCGGGCATGACGAACCCGTCGATCCTGTTCTCCCCCAGCTGGAACAGGGCCTCGATTATCGGGGGGCATATCCTGTGGCAGCTGTAGACGGAGAAGTTCTCCGGGCAGTCGTCCCTGCGCAGCGGGACGCAGGTGGAGGGGGCGGTGGTCTCGAAGCCCACCCCGACGAACACCAGGGGCCTGTCCGGCTGGTCCCTGGCCATCTGGACGGCGTCGTCGATGGAGTACACTATCCTCACGTCGGCCCCGTCGGCCTTGGCGTCGAAGAGGGAGCCGGCGGTGGTGGGGACCCTCATCATGTCCCCGAAGGCGGTGACGGTGACCCCGGCCCTGGCCAGGGCGATGGCGTCCGCCACCTCCCTGCTGGTGGTCACGCACACCGGGCACCCGGGGCCCTGGGAGATCTCCACCCCCACTTCCCTGAGCATCTCCTCGAGACCGAAGCGGACGATGGTGTCCTGGTGGGTCCCGCATATGTGCATTATCCTCACGTGGACGTCCATCTCGCCTATGCGCTCGAGAATCTTCCTGGCCGTGGCCTCGTCCCTGTACTTGTACATCACTCCGCCTCCTCGATATCCATGCATTTCACGGTGCAGGACATGCCCTTCGTCACCGTGACCTTCCCCCCGCATTCGGGACAGGACAGGATCGGTATGGAATGGGTGTCGAAATCCGGGTCGGTCAGGACCTTGGCGGGACCGGTGAAGCCGCAGTCCCAGCACTCCAACTCTATCGGCTCCCTCTCGATGATCAGCTGGGAGCCCTCCAGGACCGTGCCGCGGGTGACGATCTCGTAGGCGAAGGACATCTGCTCCTCGCCCAGGTTCGTCAGGTCCCCGATCACCAGGGTGACGCTTCTCACCCCGGTCACATCATATTTGGCCAGCTCCGCGATCGTCGCATCGACCAGGCTGGTCACGACCGATACCTCATGCATCGGCGGTGTATCTGTGTCGGCGTATTAAAGAGAACGAAATCGACGGAGGTCCTCCGCATGGTGCCTGCACAGGTGGGACACCCTGCACCTGTCGCAGCGGGGACGGTTCGGCAGGCACACCACCTGGCCGTGCCTGACCAGGTACCTGTTGATGTCGGACCACCTGTCCCTGGGGGTGATGGCCATGAGGGCGAACTCGGTCTCCTCCGGGGTCCTGGTGTCCACCAGGCCCATCAGGTTGGATATCCTGTGCACATGGGTGTCCACGCACACCGACGGGATGCCCATCGCATATGACCTGACGCAGGCGGCGGTCTTCCTCCCCACCATCGGCAGCCTCAGCAGCTCCTCGGTCTCCTCCGGGACCCTGCCGCCGTACTCGTCCCTCAGCATCCTGCAGCAGTCCACGATGGCCCTCCCCTTCTGCCTGGGGAACCCGGCGGGACGGACCAGCTCGGCCACCTCGTCGGGGTCGGCGTCGGCGATGGCGTCCACCGAGTCGTATCTGCGGAACAGGTTGTCGGAGGCCCTCCGGGTGTTGTCGTCCCTGGTGCGCTGGGACAGTATGGTGGCCACCAGCACGTGGAATGGGTCGCAGGGCCACTCCGGGTTCAGCCCCTCGGAGTTCCTGCCGGGGTAGGCCCCCTGGGTGTACTCCTCCGACAGGATGTTCAGTATCTCGCATATCTGCCCTGTAGCCATGTCAGCGCATCCTCCGCCGTGCGGAACGAGCCGGTCACCAGGACGTTCAGGTCGCCCCTCCCGTCCAGTGCGGCCTCCATCGCCTCCCCCACGGTGTCGAAGACCCCGTCCACGCGGGTGTGCCTCGACGCTATCTCCGCCGTCGCCGCCGGGGGCGAGGCCCTCCTGGACCCGGGGGCGGCCACATACACCCTCTCGGACACCGGCGCCAGCTCCGACACCACCCCGTCTATGTCCTTGTCCGCCAGCATGGCCAGCACCAGGACCACGCGGCCGTAGATCTCCTCTATGTCGGAGTGCAGGCACCTGGCGCCGTTCAGGGTGTGGGTGACGTCCACTATGATGGGTTCGGCCAGGAGCTTCTGCATCCTGCACGGCCAGGACACCGACGCCAGGCCGTCCCTCACGTGCCCCTGGATGCTCTCCTCGTACTCCGGCAGCCTGGCCACCGCCTCTATGGCGAGGGCGGCGTTCCTGGCCTGGTGCCTGCCGGGCAGGTACACCGTGTAGAGCTCCCCCTTGTAGAGGGCGTCCACGCACTCCGGCCGGCTGCCCGTGACCTCCACGTCCTCCGCCATGACGCGGTGTATGGG
The DNA here is from genome assembly GCA_964479785.1 of uncultured Methanomassiliicoccales archaeon. Lineage (GTDB taxonomy): Archaea > Thermoplasmatota > Thermoplasmata > Methanomassiliicoccales > Methanomethylophilaceae > Methanoprimaticola. The sequence continues at coordinate 2,641 of CAYZSQ010000046.1, read as the reverse complement.
GCAACCCACCCGGGCGGCGTGGGACTCCAGGACCTCGTAGACATTATCAGGGTTGATGGTGACGCAGGGCACGCCGGGCTTCATTATGCCGGCCTTCTCCAGGGCGATCTCCTCCATGGTGGAGCCCAGGAACTCGGTGTGCTCCAGGCCGATGTTGTTGATGGCCGTCACCTCCGGGGTGATGACGTTGGTGCTGTCCAGCCTGCCGCCCATGCCCACCTCCACCACGGCGATGTCCGCGGACACCGTCCTGAAGAAGAGCAGCGCGGCGACGGTCAGGACCTCGAAGCTGGAGCACTCCCTCCCCTCGGCGGCCATGGCCTCGGCGTGGGGCCTCACCATTCCGAGGATCTGCTCCAGGTCCCTGTCGGCGATCTCCTCCCCCTCCAGGCGGATGCACTCCGACACCCTCATGATGTGCGGGGACGTGAACGAACCGACGCGCATGCCGGACGCCTTCAGGATGGACTCGACCATGGCGCAGACGGATCCCTTGCCGTCGGTGCCGGCCACGTGCACGAACCTCATCCCGACGTGGGGGTCCCCCACCCTGCCCAGGAGCTCCAGGGTGTTGTCCAGCCCTGGCTTGATGCCCCTGCCTATGAGGCCCTCGAACCATTCCATGTTCCCGTCCGGGTCCAAAACGATCTCCGTCCGCAGTGATGACGGACCAAATTTAAAGGTATTCTCCGTTCCACCGGAGGATGAGAGGCGCAGTCGTTTCCAACGCCTACCTGAAGGGCGGGAAGTACTCCGAACCGGCCGACATGCTCCGCTCCGCGGCCCGGGGATTGGGGGTGGAGCTGGATCCCATCACCAACGCGGATGCGGCGGCGACGGTGGGCGGATGGTGCCGCGACTACGACTTCGTGCTGTTCTGGGACAAGGATGTGGCCTGCGCCGAGAACATCGAGCTCTCCGGGACCCCGGTGTTCAACAGCCCCTCCTGCATCAGGGTCTGCGACGACAAGGCCCTGACCCATCTGGCACTGAGGCGCCACGGCGTCCCGTCCATAGACACCTACGTGTGCCCCATGTCCTTCTCGGGATACGACGACCTGTCGTTCCTCGACCGCCCGGTGGAGCTGTTCGGGTTCCCGCTGGTGGTCAAGGACCGCTTCGGGTCCTTCGGCCAGCAGGTCAGGCTCGCCCGCGACATGGACTCGCTCGAGGCGATGTTCTCCGGGCCGTACGTCCCCAGGGTCCTCCAGCCCTACGTCGAATGCGGCGCCGCGGACGTCAGGGCGGAGGTGGTGGGCGGCCGGGTGGTGGCGTCCGTGCTCAGGAGGGGGCCCGAGGGGGACTTCAGGAGCAACTCCACCATCGGCGGGAGGATGGAGCCCCACCGGATCACCCCGGAGGAGGAGGAGCTGGCCATCAGGGCCGCGGAGTCCGTGGGCGCCGACTTCGCCGGCGTGGACGTCATCCGTGTGGACGGGGGGCCGGCGGTGTGCGAGGTGAACTCCAACGCCCACATGAGGAACCTCCTGGAATGCACCGGGAGGGACGTGTCGGCGGACATCGTCAGGCATGTCCTGGGGACGCTGGGGCGATGCGATGGAGTGCTGGATCCTCTACGACCCCTCCGACCTGGAGCGCAACAGGTTCTTCGCCCAGCGCCTCAGGGACTCCGGTGCCGCTCTGGGCATGGACACCAGGATCGTGACGTCCGACTCCCTCCCGGAACATACACCGGACGCGGTCGTCTCCCGCACCCGCGACTGGACCCTGTCGGAGGCCCTGGAGTCCAGGGGCGCCAGGGTGTTCAACCCGTCGTCGGTGTCCAGGGTGTGCAACGACAAGCTCGCCACATACCGCTTGGCCCGGTGCCTCGGCATCCCGTTCCTTGACGTCTCCGTCCCCGGCGAGGACCCCCCTGCGGGTCCGCCGTGGGTGGTCAAGTCCAGGCACGGCCACGGCGGCGGACAGGTGTTCATGGCCCGCGACCGGGCGGAGCTCGACTCGCTCTGCGAAAGGCTCGGGGACTCGGCCATCATCCAGAGCTGCGCCCCCGTCCTCGGAAGGGACATGCGCGCCTACGTCCTGGACGGGGAGGTCCTGGCCTGCGTGATGCGGTCCAGCGACACGGACTTCCGCGCCAACCGCGGCCTCGGCGGCAGGGCCGAGCTGTGCGAACCCCCGGATGGGTGCCTGGACATCCTGCGGGGGATCGTGGGGGAGCTGGAGCCGGCCCTGGCGGGGATCGACTTCGTATTCGGTGAGAACGGGAAGGCGTTTCTGAACGAGGTCGAGGACGTGGTCGGGACCAGGATGCTCTACGAGCTCACGGACCTGGACCCGGCCGCGCTCCTCATGGGGTGCGTTCACTCGAAGATGTCCTTGTAAATCGAGTCGACCATTTCGGGGTAGGTCATGCCCTTCTCCTTGGCGACCTCCCTGACCAGGTCCATGGTCCCGGACCCGTACTGGGCGGCCTTCTTCCTCTTCTCGGCGATGAACGGGTACCCGAGGTTCCTGGCCACCTGCCTGAGGACCATCTTCCTGGAATCGGCGTCCAGGGGCTTCAGGTACTTCAGGTCCATGGCGTTGACCTGCATGGTCACGATGGGGTCCATGTAGGGATACAGGATCTTCTTGCCGAAATGGTCGGCCACGATGGTCTCGTGGGGGATGGTGGACG
>CAYZSQ010000045.1:0-9422 GCA_964479785.1 uncultured Methanomassiliicoccales archaeon | reverse complement strand
CCCGACAGTTTTTACTATGCATACTGGATGGATGGGCCGGAAGGTTTCACCATGAAAGGCACCAAGGCACTGGTCACTATGCTGGAGAGGAAGGGGGTCGACACCGCGTTCGGCTACCCGGGCGGGAGCGTCATCCCCATCTACGACGAGCTGTACGACGCGGACCTGAGGCACATCCTCGTGAGGCACGAGCAGTGCGCCGCCCACATGGCGGACGGGTACGCCAGGGCCTCGGGGAGGCCCGGGGTCTGCATCGCCACCAGCGGGCCCGGGGCGACCAACCTCGTCACCGGGGTCGCCACGGCGTTCGCGGACTCGGTCCCCATGATCGCCTTCACCGGACAGGTGGGCACCGGGTCCCTCGGCCTGGGCGCGTTCCAGGAGGTGGACGCCTACAGCCTCATGATGCCCATCACCAAGCACAGCTACAGGGTCCTGGACGTCAACAGGCTCCCCCACGCCGTCACCGAGGCCTGGGAGATCTGCCAGACCGGACGGCCGGGGCCGGTCCACATCGACCTTCCCGTGGACCAGATGAACTCCTCCGTCGACGACGGCGTCCTGGACGAGGAGTACGGCGTCAAGCCCCAGTGCGAGGACCTCTCCGACTTCGAGGAGGCCGTCCAATGGATCAAGGCCGCCAACCGCCCGATCATCCTCGTGGGCGGGGGCGCCGTCTGCGCCTACAAGGAGGTCATGGAGCTGTCCGAGCTCCTGCAGGCCCCGGTGGACACCACCCTCATGAGCATGGGCGTGGTCCCCTCCACGTACGACCTGTGCATGGGCCCCCTGGGGATGCACGGCAGGATGTCCGCCCTGCGGGCCATGAACGAGGCCGACCTGATCATCTCCGTGGGCAGCAGGTTCTCCGACAGGACCTACAGCCAGAGGAGCCGCATGAAGAGCCCCGAGGGCAGGGTGGTCCACATCGACCTGGACGCCACCGAGTTCAACAAGCACAGGCACCCGGCCGCCAACCTGCAGTGCGACGCCCGGAAGGCGGTCCGCATGCTCATCGACGCCATCAGGCCGTCCTACACCCCCCACGCCGACTGGGCGGACAGGGCCAGGATGTTCAAGTCCAGGTGCGCCTGCGACCCGGACTTCGACTGCACCCCCATCGTGCCCCAGAGCGTCATGCACGAGATCAACCGGTTCATCGACGACGACACCATCGTCACCACCGACGTGGGCCAGAACCAGATGTGGGCCATGCACTACCTGGACATAGAGAAGCCCCGCAGATTCCTGTCCTCGGGCACCTTCGGGACCATGGGGTACGGCCTGCCGTCGGCCATCGGGGCCAAGGCCGCCAAGCCCGACATGGACGTCATGACCATCACCGGCGACGGCGGGTTCCAGATGGTCATGCAGGAGGTCGCCACCTCCCTGGCGGACGACCTGCCGGTCACCGTCGTGCTGCTGAACAACGGCACCCTGGGCATGGTCAGGCAGTGGCAGAGGCTGTTCTGGAACGAGCGCTACTCCGCCACCACCCTGGGGTGCGTCCCCGACTTCGTGAAGATGGCCGAGGCCTTCGGCGCCAAGGGCATCCGGGTCGAGAGGCCGGGGGAGATCCAGGACGCGCTGAAGGAGGCCCGCGACTGCGGGAGGACCTGCATCGTCGAGATCATGGTGGACCCCGACGAGCACGTGCTCCCCATGATCCCCGCCGACCCCAAGGCGGACATCGTCATGGGAAGGTGCGGGTTCAGCGTCTGAAACGATCCAGGGGGCGTCCCGCCCCCTTACCTCATTTTCAATTCTGGATTCCCCTTGTGACAGCGTATCTAAATCCCTTGAAATTCTCTCACCGAGATTATCTAAATCTCTTGAAAATAACTGCCTGAAAATACCTAAATATCTTGAAAACCCTACTCTGTGATATACTAAAAATCTTGAACCGAGATGGTGAGCGGATGAAGCGGAAGATCACGGACAGGCTGCTCGAGTGGAAGAACTCCGGCGAGGCGAAGAAATGCCTGGTGGTCCGCGGAGCGAGACAGGTCGGCAAGACGTACTCCATAGACGAGTTCGCACGCCGGAACTACGGACACTATCTGTACATCGACCTCAGGGCCGACAAGGACGCCAGGAGCATGTTCGCAGACGACCTGGACATGGAATCGCTCATCATGAGGATGACGGCCCGCTACCCGGGATTCGAGTTCGTCCCGGGCGACACCCTGGTGTTCCTCGACGAGATCCAGGACTGCCCGGAGGCGCGCGGGGCCCTCAAGTACCTGTCCGGATCCAAGGACTGCGACTTCATAGCGTCGGGTTCGCTCATGGGCCTTCTGACGAAGGGCACCGCCTCCGTCCCGGTCGGCTCGGTGGAGAACGTCGAGATGCATCCGATGGACTTCGAGGAGTTCCTCTGGGCCGTCGGCCTGTCCGACAGGGTGATCTCGTACGTCAGGGACTGCATCTCCGGCATGGTCCCGATGGACGAGTCGGTCCTGGAGTCGATGTACCGGTACATGAGATGGTACATGATAGTCGGCGGCATGCCCGGGATAGTCAGCGGTTTCGCCGAGACGAAGAGGTTCGACATCGTGAGACGGGGGCTGAAGGACCTCCTGCGCGACTACAAGGACGACATAGGCAGCTATGCGGACGACGATCAGAAGGACAAGGTCGAGAGATGCTTCGACTCCATCGCATCGCAGCTGTCCAGGGACAACAAGACGTTCGTGTACTCCGCCGTGGGGGGCAATCCGGCGTACAGCGTGGGCTCCAGGTACTTCGGCTACGCCCTCAACTGGCTGATCCAGGCTCACCTCTCCATCCCATGCGACTGCGTCACCCAGCCCCGCCTCCCGCTCGAACAGAACGCGTCCAACCCCAGGTTCAAGCTGTTCCTGCTGGACACCGGGCTGCTGATGTCGATGTACGACGAAAGCATCCCCCACGGGATACTCCGGGGCGACATCGAGGTCAACCAGGGGGCCCTGTGCGAGAATCTGGTCGCCTGCATGCTCCACTCCCAGGGCAGGAGGCTCTTCTACTTCCAGGAGTCCGAGCCGGGAAAGGAGAGGATGGAACTGGACTTCGTCACGACGGTGAACGGTAGGGCCACGGCCATCGAGGTCAAGTCGGGGAAGAAGAGGGACTCCAGGTCGCTGAACAAGTGCATGCGCAGGTTCGGGGCGGAGGGGATCATGTTCGAAACGGGGAACATCTTCACGGACGACAAGGGCGTCAGGCACTACCCGCTGTTCGCCGCCGCGTTCATGGACTCCATAGACCCGCCGGCGGATGTGGAGGTCGACCTCCCGGACGCGGAGGAGCTGAACAGGCGCTTCGGGGAGTGATCCGTCGCCCCGTGCGTTCCATCCACAACATAGATAAGGGGCACCCGGGCTATGAGTGGCATGGACCTCGAGGAAAGAGTTCTGGGGATGATCGTGCCCTCGCCCGAGACGGTCGCCTCCATCAGGGAGCGCGCGGACCGCCTGAAGGCACTGGTCGAGGACTACGTGGCATCCCACGGCATCGAGGTCGAGGCCAGATACGCCGGGTCCTTCTCCAAGGGCACGTTCCTGTCCGACCCGGACCTGGACCTGTTCCTGATGTTCCCGGACTCCGTGTCCGGCGAGGACATGAAGAGGATCGGGCTGCAGGCCGGGGAGGACATCCTCCACGGGGAGCGCATGTACTCCGACCACCCCTACACCAGGGGGGTGTTCGAGGGGATCCAGGTCGACATGGTCCCCTGCTTCCGCATAGACAGCACCGAGCACCTGAGGAGCGCGGTGGACCGCACCCCGTTCCACACCAGGTTCATCGTCTCCCGCCTGGACGACGCCGGCAGGGACCAGGTGCGCCTGCTGAAGAGGTTCATGAAGGGCATCGGCGCCTACGGGGCGGAGCAGGACGCCAGGGGGTTCTCCGGATACCTGTGCGAGCTGCTCATCGTCAGGTACGGCACCTTCCGCGCCCTGCTGGAGGACGCCAGATGCTGGAGGCCCGGGAAGGCGATCTCCGTCGAGGGGACCGGGCCGAGGATGGATGCCCCTCTGGTGGTCTACGACCCGGTGGACAACCGCAGGAACGTGGCGTCCGCCGTCCACCTGGACACGCTGTCGCTGTTCATCGTCGCCGCCGAGGCGTACCTGAGGGAGCCCCGCATGGAGTTCTTCTTCCCCCGGGACAGGGTCCCGATGCCCAGGGACGCCCTGGCTGGGCTGGCCGCGGGGCACGGCGGCAGGCTGCTCACCGCGGTGTTCGACAGGCCGGACGCCATCGAGGACAACCTGCACTCCCAGCTCTGGAAGACGCAGACCGCCCTGGCCAGGAAGCTGGACGAGCACGGCTTCGGCGTGCTGCGCGCCGTCCACGGGATGGACGACGGGAGCATGACGGTGATGTTCGAGCTTGAGAGGGACACCCTGCCGGGGACCCGCCTCCACCAGGGGCCGCCGGTGTGGGTGGATTCGAGTTCGTTCCTGGAGAAGTGGAGGGGGAGCGCCCACGGCGACCCCTTCATCGAGGACGGCAGATGGAACGTCATCGCCGGACGCCAGTACACCGGGGCGGCGGAGATGCTGGCCGGGGAGGCGGGGAGGTCCGGCATCGGGAAGGAGATCGACACTGGGACCATGAGGGTCCTGGGCCACGACGACACCCTGTCCTCCGCGGATCCCGTGCTCATCACCGAGCTCCTGAGCCCCAGGCTGCCCTGGGAGAACCGAGCGACATGATATAAACGGGTTCGGCAATCGGCACGCCAGTGGGCCTGTGGGCTAGCTTGGTATACTTGTGGCTTTGGGAGCCATCGACTCCGGTTCAAATCCGGGCAGGCCCACTCATCGTCCCCCTCCGGATGGAACGACTGTGTTCGACGGACGCCGTGCGAAGACCGTGCACTCCGTCTGATTCCCGCCGGAGGAGGGGATAGAGCGCTTCGATGCCGGTCCCGCCACGCACACCCATGACGAGGTGATGGGGAGGATGGGTCTCGGATGACCCGCGACATCCGGCGTGATGCGCACCGGCGATTCCGTCGCTCGCGATCCCCGGGCCTCATGGCCCGGTCGACCCCGTCCCGATGTCCCCGACCACGGACGAGTACAGGCGGTAGCCTCCGGCCAGATGGCTGCATCTGTAGCCCCTCTGCATCAGGATCCTGCCGGCGATGTAGCTGCGCAGGGCGCTGTGGCAGATCAGGCGCACGTGCCTGTCCCGGGGGATCTCGGACATCCTGTCCCTGATCTCATCCACGGGGATGTTCACCGACCCCTCGATGTGCCCGCGGGCATACTCCGCCGGGGAGCGGACGTCCACCAGGAACGAGTCCGGGTCCCCCCTGACGGCCTCCACCTGGTCCCAGAAGAACTGCTCGATCCTGCCCGACACGATGTTGCCTATCACGAACCCGGCCATGTTCACCGGGTCCTTGGCCGAGGAGTAGGGCGGCGCGTACGCCAGGTCCAGCTCCTCCATCAGCCTGAAGTCGCCTCCCGCGCGGATCACGGTGGCGATGACGTCGATCCTCTTGTCCACTCCCTCGTATCCGACGATCTGCGCCCCCAGGATCCTGCCGGTGGACCTCTCGAACAGGGTCTTCACGGACATGTGGGTGGCCCCGGGATAGTACGTGGCGTGGGACGGGGAGTAGGTGTACGCCTTGCAGTAGTCGATGCCCGCGGCCGCGGCGGTCCTCTCGTTGAGGCCGGTGGAGGCCACCGTCATGTCGAACACCTTGATCACCGAAGACGCCTGGGAGCCCCTGTACTCGCTGGGGATCCCGCAGATGTTGTCGGCCGCGATGCGCCCCTGCCTGTTGGCCGGCCCGGCCAGGGGTATCACCGCGTCCGCTCCGGAGACGAACTCCCTCACCTGCACGGCGTCCCCCACCGCGTAGATGCTGGGGTCCGAGGTGCGCATGTGCGGGTCGGTGACTATGGCCCCCATCACCCCCGTCTCCAGTCCGGCCGCGGAGGCCAGGGCGGTGTCCGGTTCGACGCCCAGCGCCACCACGGCCATGTCCGCCTCTATCCCCCTGCCGCTGCTCAGACGGGCGGTGAGACGCTCCCCGGCCTCGAACCCCGTGACGGCGTCCGAGAGCACCAGCTCCACGCCGGCGGCCCTGATGCGGTGGTGGACGTCGGCGGCCATGTCCCTGTCCAGCGGCGGGAGCACGTGGTCGGGGCGCTGGACGAGGGTCACCCTCACCCCCATCGCGACCAGGTTCTCGGCCATCTCCAGGCCGATGTATCCCCCTCCCGCCACGACGGCGCTCTCCGGCCTGGCATCGGCGACGAGCCTCCGCATGGCCAGGGCGTCCTCCACCGTGCGGAGGGTCGTGACCCGGGGATCGTCGATGCCGGGCATGTCCGGCACGATGGGCCTGGCCCCGGGGGACAGGATCAGGACGTCGTAGGGCTCCTCGTACTCGGATCCGTCATCCGACCTCCTGACCCTGACCGTCCTGGCCCCCCTGTCGATGGACAGGGCCTCGTTCCCGACCCTGACGTCGATGTCGAACCTCCTCCTGAAGGAGCCGGGCGTCTGGAGGGTCAGCTTGCCCTCGTCCGCTATGACGCCCCCGACGTAGTAGGGGAGCCCGCAGTTGGCGTAGGACACGTTGCCGGTGCGCTCCAGGATCACTATCTCGGCCGACTCGTCCAACCTCCTGAGCCTGGCGGCCGCGGAGGCCCCGCCGGCAACACCGCCGATGATCAGAACCTTCATGGTTATCGGTGACGGATGGGGCCGTGGCTATTTCAACGGTGCGAACCCTCGGTCTCGGACCAGAGTCTGGCGCATCCCACCGCGCGGTGCCATCCCGATATGAGCTCCTCCCTGCGCCCCTGCGGCATCGAGGGCGAGAACCTGCGGTCCAGGGACCAGTTGCCCCTGATCTCGTCCAGGTCCCTCCAGAACCCGACCGTCAGGCCGGCCATGTAGGCCGCCCCCAGGGCGGTGGACTCTATGCACCCGGGGCGCTCCACCTCCACGCCGGTGATGTCCGCCAGGAACTGGCACAGGAAGTCGTTGGCACTGGCCCCGCCGTCCACCCTGATGGACCTCATCGCCGTCCCGGAGTCCGCCTCCATGGCGCGGATGACGTCGTTGGCCTGGTAGGCCATGGACTCCAGCGCCGCCCGTGCGATGTGGTTGCGGTTGGTGGCCCTGGTGAGGCCCACGATCACCCCCCGGGCGTCCTGCGCCCAGTAGGGGGCCCCCAGGCCGACGAAGGCCGGGACCAGGTAGCATCCGCAGGTGTCCTCCACCGACTCCGCCATGGCCCCCGTCTCGGCCGACCCCTCCACCACCCGGAGCTCGTCCCTGAGCCACTGGATGGCGGCCCCGGCGATGTACACCGAGCCCTCCAGTGCGTACACGGGACCGTCCCCGGACTCCCAGGCCACCGTGGTCAGCAGACCGTTGGAGGTTATCCTGGGCTCCCCGCCCAGGTTCATCAGCAGGAACCCTCCGGTCCCGAAGGTTATCTTCACATCCCCCGGGTCGAAGCAAGCCTGCCCGAACAGGGCGGCCTGCTGGTCCCCGGCGGCGGACGCTATCGGCACCTCGATGCCGACCTCCCGCGGGTCCGTCATCCCGAAGACGTGGCCCGTGGGGAGCGGTTCCGGCAGCATGGCCGCCGGCACGCCCAGCATGTCCAGCAGGTCGGCGTCCCAGGACAGCTCGGCGATGTTGAACATCATGGTCCTCGAGGCGTTGGAGTAGTCCGTGGCATGGACCCTCCCTCCGGTCAGCCTCCATATGAGCCAGGACTCCACCGTCCCGAAGAGCAGCTCCCCGGCCTCCGCCCGCGCCCTGGCCCCGGGGACGTTGTCCAGGATCCACGCGAGCTTGGTGCCGGAGAAGTACGGGTCGATCCGGAGCCCCGTCCTCCCGAGGACCGTCTCCGCCGATCCGGACTCCCTCAGGCGACCGCATGCATCCGAGGTCCTGCGGTCCTGCCAGACGATCGCGTTGCAGACGGGCTCCCCCGTCACGCGGTCCCACACGACCACCGTCTCCCTCTGGTTGGTGATGCCCACCGCCCTGCATCCCCCGGGATCCGCCCCCGGGCGGGACAGGCAATCCCGTACGGTGTCCCTGCACGCCGCCCATATCTCCATGGCGTCGTGCTCCACCATGCCGTCGCCCGGATAGTGCTGGGCGATCGGGCGCTGGGAGGCCGCCAGGACCTCGCCCCCGCGGCCGAAGAGCATGCACCTGACGCTGGTGGTGCCGGCGTCCACGGACAGGATGTATCCGTCCATCGGATCAGCCGCTGTAGACCTCTTCCAGCGTCCTGAGGATTATGCTGGTGTTCCCCTTGGCCGCCGCCCTGAGCTCCGGATTGAACCCGCAGCCGGAGAACATGGCGTAGATCTTGTTGCTGCCCTCCACCTTCTTCGCCCTCTCCTTGAGGTCGTCCAGGTCCTGGACGCAGAACGGGTCGCCGTCCAGCCTGCACCGGGCCACCATCACGCGCTTGACGTCGTTCACGTTGACGGATGCCACGAAGTCGATGATGGAATCCTTGGAATCGTCCTTCCTGCGGAGCTTCCCCACGAAGTCGTAGGTGTAGTTGTGGGTCACGTAGTCCATGCAGACGGCCTTGAACCCCTTCTCCACATAGGCGCTGATGTCGGCCCGGGCCATGGCGTAGGCCTCCGACGGGGACTCGAACTCCACCTGCTGGGTGTAGTTGTTCACCACCTCGTAGAAGAAGCGGAGGAGGTTGTTGTTGATGGTGTACACCGCCCTGCGGGATATCCCGGAGGACACCTCCTTCTGGAGCAGCCCCCTGTGCTCCATGTCCTCCACCATCTTGGTGCACATGGACGTGCCCAGGTCCGCCCTGGCGGCTATGTCCTTGACGCTCTCCGCGCCCCGGGCCATGGCGGACAGGATCTTCACGCAGGCCTTGTTCGCCAGGGCCTCCGACGAGACCAGCCCCTCCGCCTCCAGGGAGAACACGGACATGTGGTCGAAGAACTGGGTGCGGATGACCTCCTCCGGCCTGCCCTGGAACAGCTCCTGGTACGCCGGCGTCCCCCCGACTATGCTGTATGCGGTGAGATGCTCCCTGGGCGTGTAGTCCGGATGGAAGCCCTTGCACTCCAGATACGACATCGGCTTCAGGTCCAGGGTGTAGAAGAACCTCCCGAAGATGGAGCTGTCGTTGTCGCTGACTATCAGCATGATCTTCGTGGTGTTGATCTCGCGATTCATGAACGACCGCAGATAGGAGTTGACCTCCGGGAAGTTCTCCACCAGGTCGGAGAAGCGGTCCAGGATGACCACCACCTTGCGCCTCCCGCAGACCTCCCTCAGCTTCGGGAACAGGTCCAGGATGTCGTCGACCTCCACGCCCTTCCCCGCGAACCTGGACATCGACCGGCTGATCTCCCTGAGGTTGTCCTTCTTCAGGCCGCTGATCCCGGTGATGTATATGAAAG
>CAYZSQ010000044.1:0-9435 GCA_964479785.1 uncultured Methanomassiliicoccales archaeon | reverse complement strand
ACGAGGCCTGCGACTTCATGGCCGCCGTGGAGGAGTCCCTGGAGGACAGGGACGTGGGCTTCCCGGTGAGGATGGTGGTGGAGGAGTCCATGCCCACGGACATAGTGAAGCTGTTCTCCAGGAACCTGAACCTCTCGCCGGTGCAGGTGCACAGGACCGACGCCATCATGCTGGTCGACCTGTGGCAGCTGGTGGGCCTGAACTTCCCGAAGCTGAAGGACAAGCCCTTCGAGCAGTACACCCCGCCGGAGTTCGGCGAGGGCGCGGACATCTACGAGGCCATCAGGTCCAGGGACTGGATCTTCTACTACCCGTACGAGTCGTTCAACAACACCATAGTCAAGTTCATCGCCACCTCCGCCGAGGACCCCGACGTCCAGAGCATCAAGATCTGCCTGTACAGGATCGGGAAGGACCCCAGCATCATCAAGGCCCTGATGAGGGCCAGGGAGAACGGGAAGACCGTCTCGGTGCTGATGGAGCTCAGGGCCAAGTTCGACGAGAGCAACAACATCCAGTGGGCCAGGGAGCTGGAGAAGATCGGCGTCCACGTGGTCTACGGGCCGGTGGACCTGAAGGTCCACTCCAAGCTGCTGCAGGTGGTCCGCCTGGAGGGCGGGCATCTGGTGCGCTACACCCACATGAGCTCCGGCAACTACAACACCTCCACGGCCAAGCAGTACGCGGACATCTCGTTCCTTACCGCCAACCCGGAGATCGGGGAGGACGTGGGGGAGCTGTTCAACGCCCTCACGGGATACTTCGGGCCCAGGATGTACAACCACCTCCTGGTGGCCCCGCTGACCCTCAAGAGCTCCCTCATCAAGAAGATCGAGAGGGAGATAGAGGTGCACAGGGTCTCCGGCGGAGGGTACATCGCCATGAAGGCCAACGGACTCATCGACTCGGACATCATCGCCTCCCTGTACAAGGCGTCCATCGCCGGGGTGAGGGTGGACCTGAACATCAGGGGGTCCTGCTGCCTCAGGCCCGGGATCCCCGGGGTGTCGGAGAACATCAGGGTCACCAGCATCGTGGACAGGTTCCTGGAGCACGCCAGGATATACTACTTCGAGAACGGCGGGGACCCGGAGATGTACATGGGGTCCTCGGACATGATGCCCAGGAACCTGCTGGCCAGGGTGGAGGTCCTGTTCCCGGTGCTGGACAGGGGGATGATGTCCGACATCAAGGAGCACATCCTGAAGGTCCATCTCGCCGACAACGTCAAGGCCAGGGAGCTGCGGCCGGACGGCAGCTACGTCCCGGTGGAGCGCGAGCCGGAGGAGAAGAAGCTCCGCTCCCAGAAGTGGCTGATGGACCACAGGGGAGTCTGGCATGGCTCCCACCGAGTCCGAGACCGTCGGCTTCATCGACGTGGGGACCAACTCCATCCATCTGCTGGTGGTGAGGTTCTACAGGGACTCAACCGGGACGCCGGTGTTCCAGGACAAGGAGACCGTCCGTCTGGGCCAGAGCCTCTACAGCACCGGGGCCATAGACGACGCCGCCATCGAGAAGAGCGCCCTGGTGGTCTCCAGGTTCGCCCAGATCTCCAGGGACCTGGGCGCGGAGAGGGTGGTGGCCTACGCCACCTGCGCCGCCAGGGAGGCGTCCAACCAGGACCGGCTCGTGGCCGCCATATCGGAGGAGGCGGAGGTGAAGGTCATCCCGGGCACCGAGGAGGCCAGGCTGATCGCCCTGGGGGTGTTCGGGGACAAGGGGGCCCCGGTGAGGACCATCGGGATCGACATCGGGGGCGGCAGCACCGAGGTGGTGATCAACGAGCGGGGCCGGAACCTGTTCATCGACAGCCTGAGCATGGGCGCCGTCAGGTACGCATACGGGCTGGGGATCGACTGCCGGGCGCCGGTGTCCGACGAGGACTACGGCATCATGCTCCGCAACGTGGACCTGTCATCGTACCACGCGGTCAACCGCATCAGGTCCATCGGATTCGAGAGGGCCGTGGGGTCGTCGGGCACCCTCATCGCGCTGGCGGAGATGTGCGCCGCCCGCAGGGGCGACGGGGACTCGTCCTACCTCACGCTGAGGGAGCTCAGGGCGATGATGCCCTCGGTCCGCAACAGGGACATGGTGGGCAGGTACTCCATCCCCGGCCTCGGCAAGGGGCGGGCGGACATCATCGTGGCCGGGGCCGCCGTGGCCGAGGAGCTGATGTCCCTGTTCGGCATCGAGAGGATGGAGATCAGCCAGAAGGGGCTGAAGCAGGGCATGCAGATCGACCACATGCTCTCCCACGGATACACGGTGTTCGACACCCGGGACTCCTCCGTCAGGGCCCTGGCCCACAGGTGCCAGTACGACGAGGAGCACGCGGAGACCGTCAGGAGGAACGCCCTGTCCCTGTTCGACCAGGGCAGGGGGATGGGGCTCCACAGGCTGGACGACGGCTACCGGAACCTGCTGTCCTGCGCCGCCATACTCCACGACATCGGGGAGATGATCAGCTACACCAACCACAACGTCATGTCCCAGGTGATCATCGAGCACGCGGACCTGGTGGGCTTCTCCGTGGACGAGATCCGGGACATGGGCCTGATGGTCAGGTTCCACCACAAGAAGTTCCCCGGGGCCAAGGACCAGCGGCTGTCCCATCTCGGCAGGGAGGAGGCCTTCGCGATAAGGGTCTGCTCCATGTTCCTCAGGATCGCCGACGTGGCCGACCGCCACCGCAACAAGGCCGTGAGGGAGCTCCGGCTGTCCAGGGCCGACGGGGCGGCGGTGCTGTGCCTGGTGTCCGACCAGGACCCCAGCATGGAGATGTGGAGCCTGGAGAAGCTGAGGCCCGACTTCAGGAAGCTGTTCGCCATGGACCTGCGCACGGTGTGCTCGGACGACTGAGTTGTCGGGTATGGAACAACCTCAACATACAATTTTCAATCTAAATTCTCCTTTTTGTACTGAGATAACACTGATTTAAGGACCGTTATGCGCCGTGATGGCCGATTCCACACGGTTCACCACCCAAAAGTTAAAAAGAATCCCGACCATGACTAATCAAAGCGGAAGTCAGTCCCCTTGCACCGGAAGAGATTCCATCTGGCTTCTGCTTCACCCACTTATTCCCGATCGATCTGTCCGCGGATGTCCCGATGCACCGAGGGGATCACCACCAACCATATAGGCGAGGTCGCCCCTGGTCGTAGAGGGGTGAGTCATGGCCGGGAGCGCATTCTTCGACAGGGCGGTGGAGCTCAACGACCCGCCGGTGAGGAACGGGCTGTGCTCCATCTGCAAGGGCGCCCACCGGCTCTGCGGCAAGGACCGCTGCCCCCTGATGATAAAGTTCTACTCCCAGCAGAGGACCATGCCGCTCATCGACATGAAGGACCTGGCCGGCTCCAGCCCGCCCTCGGTGTTCGTGGGCCGCTACGGATACCCCAAGGTGGACATCGGCCCCCTCCTCCCGCCGGAGTTCGGGGACACCGCCGTCATGGACCGGCCGGAGATGTGGATGGGCAAGAGCATCGACGAGATCGTGGACTTCAGGTTCAGGCTGGTCAGGGGCAAGTACCGGATAGACGCCACCGACTTCAGGAAGTCCGGCAGGATAGTGGACAACGTCCAGGAGCTGGCCCTGGCGGCCAGGCCGGTGGACGTGGAGACGAAGTTCACACAGAAGCCCAGGGGCAGGATAGTGCTGGACGACGAGGTCCAGCCCTTCGGGCCCTCAGCCAGGATGGAGAGCATGACCATGGGCAACGGCAGGTTCGAGAGGAACCTGGAGCGTAGCTTCTACGACACCGACATGAAGGCGGCGGACGCCGTGGTGGCGGCGTACAACAACGGCACCCTGATATCCGAGATCGAGAAGGCCTTCTCCGTGGGCACCATGGGCCTGGGGAGGAACAGGAGGTTCGTGCCCACCAGATGGAGCATCACCGCCGTGGACGACATAATCGGCAAGGACATGCTGAGGACCACCAAGTACTTCGAGACCATCGACGACTTCAGGATATACCAGTGGGAGCAGCTGGACAACAGGTGGGTGGTGATGCTGATGCCCTGCACCTGGAGGTTCGAGCTCATCGAGGCCTGGTACCCCAACACCACCTGGAACCCCATGGGGAAGACGGTGGACATCATCTCCGACTGCGAGTTCTTCGACGGCAGGACGGAGTACGCCCACATCGGCGGATGCTACTACGCGTCGCGGATGGCGGTGAACGAGCTGCTGATGCGGGAGCGGAGGACCGCCGGGGCGGTGATCATGAGGGAGGCCCATCCCGGATACGTGATGCCGGTGGGGGTCTGGAACGTCAGGGAGAACGTCAGGCAGGCCCTCCGCACCAGACCGTACCACTACGAGAACCTGGACCGGGCCCTGGACCATGTGGAGAGGGTCATGGAGATCAAGAGGGACACCTGGATCCGGAACTCCGGCGTGATGAGGGACTGGATCGTGCAGAGGAGGATCGAGGACTATTACTGAGACAACACTTACCGACTTCATCGAGGGCCGCGGGGAGTGGGACGGCCCCTTCGAGGTCGTCCGCTGCACCCGGGCACTGTCCCCCTCCGGGCTGCCCGGCATATCCTACGCCCTGAACCCCTACGCCGGGTGCGAGCACGGCTGCATCTACTGCTACGCCCCGTCGGTCACCCACAGCGACCCCTCCTCCTGGAGGGTGGTGAGGGTCAAGCGGAACATCCCGGAGAGGCTGGCCAGGGAGCTGCCCGGGGTCCAGGGGGTGATCGGGCTGGGCACCGTCACCGACCCGTACCAGTACGCGGAGAGGAGGTTCCGGCTGTCCCAGATGTGCCTGGAGGTGCTGAGGGACAGGGGGAGGAGGGTCCATGTCCACACCAAGTCCGACCTGGTCCTGAGGGACGCGGACATGCTCAGGGAGATGGGGGCTACGGTGTGCGTCACCATGACCACGGTGGACGACCGCATATCCAAGATCACCGAGCCGGGGGCACCCCTGCCCGGTGCCAGGCTGGATGCCCTGAGGGGGCTCCTGGAGGCGGGGGTCGAAGCCTACGTCCTCGTGGCACCGGTGATGTCGACCCTCGAGGGTGGCGAGAGGGACCTGATGGAGGCGGTGGCGGCCACCGGGGTCAGGACCGTGTACCACGACCCACTGAACCTGAGGAATGTCGACCCCGCCCGCTTGACCAGGATGGGGATAGGGGCGTCTCCCGCGGCCAGGACCCAATTGGTGAAAGCCGGGAGGGAGCTGGGTCTCAGGATGTCGGGTGACTTCGACGATACCAGGCCGCTCCGATGGGGATACGGCATCATCTGGAACCATCGCCTGGGATTCTGATCCAAGCGGTGCCGGTATGCGGAATCAGATCGTCCATCGAATCGTCGGAACACAAGAATCGGCTTGAGACGCCCATCTTCAAAGGCTTGAACGTCATTTTGTGCGACTTTTTCACAAAAACTTATTTCAAATGACATCATATACCATTAGAGACAGAGGAAGTGCTGCATATGCTGTTGGATTTCACAGTGGGCAACTTCGGCCCCTTCAGGGACGATGTGACCCTTAGCATGGAGGCGACCAGGGTCACGGAGCACCCGGGCAACGTCCTCGACTCAGGCCCCTCGGATGCGGACGTGCTCTCCTCGGCGATCATATTCGGTTCGAACGCCGCCGGCAAATCCTTCGTGACGGAAGCCGTCTACGTCCTCACCAGGATAGTCAGGGCCGTGGACGAAGGCATCCAGCCCGAGCTCTACAACCCATACAGACTCTCCAAGGAGTGCAGGGAATCGCCGGTCCGCATGAGGATACGCCTCATCATCGACGATGTGCTGTATGACTACAGGGTGGAGTTCAGGGAGGGCGAGATAACCAGCGAGTCCCTCTTCCACTATCCCAAGGGACGCAGGGCCAGGGTGTTCGACAGGACGGGTCCGAGGGAATTCATCGGCGCCAAGAAGAGGGCCGTGTCGATGACCACTCCCAGCAAGACCTATCTGGCCATGGCCGCCGTCGGCGGCGACTCCATATGCGCCAGGGTCCGCGACGCCATCATGGGCGGCTTCATCTTCGTGCTCACGGACCCGATCGCGTTGATCCAGAGCTCGTGCAGGTTCTGCGACGACCGTCCTGAGAGGAAGGACACGATCGTCAGGGCCCTCGGCACCGCGGATCTCGGCATCAGCAACTTCACCTACGACGAGAGGCAGGTCAGGCTGGCCGACATCAGGGACGACATCCCGCCGAAGATCTACGAACAGGCGCTTCGCGAGTCCGATATGCTGTCCACCAGGGACATATTCCTGACGCATGACTTCGACTCCCCGACCGTCGACGACGGCAGCAGGACGTTCCCCATGGACATCGAGTCCGCGGGTACCAGATCCATGTTCGGCTTCGTGGGACCTCTCATCGACGCCCTGGAAAACGGCAAGGTGCTGGTCATCGACGAGTTGGGCGTCCACCTCCATCCGACGTTGACTCGCTGGATCGTCGCTCAGTTCTCCCGTGGAAACAACCCCAACGGCGCCCAGCTCGTGGCCAACACCCACGATGTGGGGCTCATGGACATCGCGGAGCTTCTCCGCAGGGATCAGATATGGTTCGTCAACAAGAGCCGCGACGACGGCGCGTCCGAGCTGTACTGTCTCTCCGAGTTCGAGGGCGTGAGAAAGGACACCGACGTCCTCCGCAGGTATCTGGACGGTAGGTTCGACGCCGTTCCGGCCGTCAGGCATCGCGGGGTGCTCCGAGGGGTGTCGAATGAGAAGGCCGCAATCCCCACGGCAACGCCGCCAGCGCGGAATCGTCCTCGTAGTCGGTGACGGGGAGTCGGAGAAGGCGTACTTCGACCGTCTCTCCGACATCTGCGTCTCCGTCGGCATCAAAGCGTATGCCACGGGGAAGACGGGACCGGACGTGCTTATCAGGAAGACCAAGGAGTATGCAAGGAGGCACGACCTCGATCCGGCAGACGGGGACCTCGTCGCGATCGTCATGGACCTGGACGACAGGTTCACCGAAGAGCAGATCTCGAGGATGGACAAGGAACTCTCCGAGATGGACTACCATCTGTTTCTGTCGAACCCGTCGTTCGAGGTCTGGCTCCTCTGCCATCTCCGTCCACTCACACATGGGTACACCCCCGCCGAGCTGGTCGAGGACCTGGAGAAGGAGCTCGGTCGCCCCTACAAGAAATCCGGCGGTTTCGATTTGGACGGGCGGATGGTCGGGACGGCGATCGGAAATGCCCGGAGGCTGCTCCCAGACGAGGTATGCGATCCGGTGGGATGCTACAGGCGCAACCCGAGTACGACGGTACATTCGCTGGTCGAGGCGATCCTCAAACGCGTCGGCAGACGATGTCCGCCAGCACCCTCCGTTCGCTGGATTCCTTGTGGAACTGAATGGAAAGATCCGATGGACCGTTCCGACATCGAGCGGCCGAGGGGGATGTGTTGGTCGGAGACATCATCGGACCGAGGTGTCGGCCCGGGATTCGGAAAGGCCCGTCCGCAAATGTTCAGAGCGGGTGAGCCAGCACTCCGGAGCGCGAATGCGGAACTCGTCAGCCAATCTGCGATGGAAATCGCCGTTATATCAGCGACATTTATATAGAAGTTCTAAATTATAGTCTCCCAGTCAAAGGAGATAATTCCTATGTACGGAAGCGGAAACCAGCCCGTCATCGTGCTCAAAGAGGGCACCGAGAGGAGCAAAGACAAGGAAGCGCAGTTCAACAACATCTCCGCCGCCAAGGCCGTTGCCGACGCGGTGAGGTCCACCCTGGGACCCAAGGGGATGGACAAGATGCTGGTCAACACCATCGGCGACGTGGTCATCACCAACGACGGCGTCACCATCCTGAAGGAGATCGACGTGCAGCACCCCGCCGCCAAGATGGTCGTCGAGGTCGCCAAGACCCAGGACACCGAGTGCGGCGACGGGACCACCACCAGCGTCGTCCTGGCCGGGGAGCTCCTGAAGCAGTCCGAGGAGCTCATCAACGCCAACGTCCACCCCACCGTCATCACCAACGGTTACAAGATGGCCGCGAACAAGGCCGTCGAGATCCTGGACGGCATCGCCGTCGAGGCCAAGAGCGACAAGACCCTCAGGCAGGTCGCCGCAACCGCCCTCACCGGCAAGTCCGTCGGGGAGGAGGAGGGCACTCTGGCGGAGATCGTCGTCAAGGCCTGCAAGTCCGTCGACGACGGCGAGACCGTCGACACCAAGAACATCCGCATCCAGAAGAAGGTCGGAGGCGTCATCGGCGACACCTACCTGATCCAGGGCATCGTCGTGGACAAGGAGAAGGTCCACTCCAGGATGCCCACCCACGTGGAGAAGGCCAAGATCGCCCTGTTCTCCTGCGCCCTCGAGATCAAGAAGACCGAGTTCGACGCCCAGATCCAGATCACCGACCCCGCCGCCATGTCCTCCTTCCTCGCCGAGGAGGAGAACGAGCTGAAGGCCATGGTCGAGAAGATCAAGTCCGTCGGTGCCAACGTCGTCTTCTGCCAGAAGGGAGTGGACGATCTGGTCCAGCACTACCTGGCCAAGAACGGCATCCTGGGATACAGGAGGCTCAAGCAGTCCGACCTGGAGGCCATCGCCAAGGCCACCGGCGCCACCATCGTCGGGAACGTCCAGGAACTCTCCAAGTCCGACCTCGGAACCGCCGGAGCGGTGGACGAGAAGCAGGTGGGGGAGGACGGCATGTGCTTCATCACCGGCTGCAAGAACCCCAAGTCCATCACCATCTTCGCCAGGGGCGGCACCGAGCACGTCCTGGAGGAGGTCGAGAGGGCCCTCAACGACGCCATCCGCGTGGTCGGCGTCGCCATGGAGGACGGCAAGGTCGTCGCCGGGGCCGGAGCCCCCGAGATCGAGCTGGAGCTCAGGCTCATGGACTACGCCGCATCCGTCGGCGGAAGGGAGCAGCTGGCCATCGAGAAGTTCGCCAAGGCCATGGAGATCATCCCCTGGACCCTCTCCGAGAACGCCGGCATCGACCCCATCGACAGCATCATCAAGCTGAAGAACGCCCACGAGAAGAAGACCGCCAAGGCCAAGTACTACGGACTCGACCTGGACTCCGGAGAGGCTGTGGACATGCTCTCCAAGAACGTCGTCGAGCCCCTCAGGGTCAAGGTCCAGGCCATCAACTCCGCGGAGGAGGTCGCCAACATGATCCTCAGGATCGACGACGTCATCGCCTCCCGCAGGGCGCCCCCCACCCCTCCCCAGGGAGCGGGTCCCGGCGGCATGATGTGATCACCCGAAACCGATTGTCACGGGGGCCCCGTGCCCCCCTACTCCTTCTATACCTTCCCTGATGGTCACCTGTCGCGACCGGGGACCTCATCATCTTGTACATTCGCGGGAACACCCATGATGGTCCGATACCGCCGTATATGGCCGGAATACGGACGATTATTCTCGATTCGGTCGAAAAATATGGACGATTTTTATCGAT
>CAYZSQ010000043.1:0-9469 GCA_964479785.1 uncultured Methanomassiliicoccales archaeon | reverse complement strand
CGTCGTCGTGCTCGAACAGGAAGTAGTTGTACTTGAACACGGAGCAGACCTCGGGGTTCCCGCCCTTCTCCCTCTGCTCCTCCACCGACACGCAGCCGCCGGTGAACGCCCTTCCCACCTTCTTCTTGACGGCCTTGGGGGTGTCCGTGGTGTATATGGTGGCGTTCTCGTCGGAGGAGGACATCTTGTCCCCTCCGGACAGGCCGGGGCACATCTTGCAGTAGATGAGCGACGGCTTGGGGTATCCCAGGCCGGGGGCCACGTCCCTGGTCACCCTGAAGTGGGGGTCCTGGTCGATCCCGCAGGGGATCAGGACGGGCACCTGCCTCCCCGCCTCCTCGGTGGGCAGGAACGCGGGCACCGACTGCATTGTGGTGTAGAAGATGGACCCGATGTTGGTGGAGTTGTCGAATCCGAACACCGCCTTGGCGGTGGAGAACGTGACCTTCTTCGCCACCTTCAGGGCGATGGGGTACATCCTGTCCACGTTCTTCGTGTTGACTATGATCCTGGTCCTCTTGGGGTCGAATCCCAGGGCTATGAAGTCCAGGGCGTTCTCGTAGGCCATCGAGCCGGTCTCCTCGAGGGTCAGGTCCTTGAAGAGGTACTTCTCGTCGTCGGTCATCTGGAACAGCATCTCGTTGCCGAAGGTGTCCTGGATCCACTTGTTGAATATCCAGGGCATGATGTGGCCCAGGTGGGTGTTCCCCGAGGGGCCCCTGCCGGTGTAGAGCACGAACCTGTTGCCCTTGTCGTACTCGTCGAGCAGTGGGACCATGTCCCTGTGCGAGTAGAATATGCCGCGTCTCAGCATGTAGTGCAGATCCCCGTGGGCGGCGAGCCTCTCCAGCAGCGCATCGTCTATGGGGGTGGTCCCGAACCTCTCCTGGAGGAGATCGTAGTCTATCTCCCCCGTGACCTCCCACGGTGTGACCTTGAAATCTTCCGGCATTGTACCCTCGTGCGTCCGTAGGCGGGACTCTCCTTTAATGTTTCGCGCACGCGCGCCCGTGTCGCAATCCTTAACTAATCGACCATCGCTCCTTCGCGGCATGTGGAAGATACTGGGCAGGGACGCCCTGTACGTGGAGATCCCCGATGTTTGGAAGCAGCGCATGCTCGAGCTCTCCGAGTCGCTCCCCGAGGATTCTGAGAAGGCGGCGAGGTTCAGGGAGATCGTCGGGGACGCCGAGGTCACATATCTGCTCAACGGCACCACCGAGGAGCACACCTTCTTCATCAGGATACCCGACGAGATCGAGCCGGAGGAGATCCAGGTCCTGGCCGATGTCGCCCTGGACGTCCTCAAGAAGACCCAGGACCCCTGCATAAGCATCAACGACGTGGTGCAGAAGTACCAGGTCGTCATCACCAACTGGCACGAGCCGGAGATCATCGGGCTCAACAAGACCCCCGGCATGTCGTCGGGGGAGGTCTTCAAACCCATCATCAAGGGCCTGGACGCACCCGGCAGGGTGAACACCGCCTACGGGAATCAGTACTTCTGATCCGTGAAGCATGACTCGGGATCCCTCATCGGGGTCCCGGGCACCCCGTCCCCGAACCTGGGGACGTCCTTCTCCTCCAGCGGCGCGTGGATGTCCGCCGGACGGCCGGACCTCCAGGATGCGGCCAGCCCGGACGCCTTCGACGTCTCCACGGACGAGTAGTACGCCACGGACGCGGCCACGACGGTCATCGCCAAGAGCGCGACGGAGATCAGGACGTTGACGAACATGTCCGGGTCCCGGAAGGTCAGGGCCATGGTTATCATGACGGCCACCAGCAGCGGAACGAAGGTACGGAGGGCCGTGCCGACGAGGCCGTCGTACAGAGGAACGGAGCCGCGACCGGTGCGGATGCCCACCTTCAGCGACCTCAAGACCGCCGGCGGGAGCACCAGGGAGACGATGTAGAGGACGACGGTGAAGACGCACAGCACCAGGTCCGGGTCGATGTAACGGAAGTCCCATCTCAGCGCCATGACCAGCCAGACGACGGCCATGAGCGGCGATGCCAGGGCCGCGGTCCCCACCATGCCCCTCCAGGGGATGGCGTGCCTGACCACCCTCTCGTCCACCGAGATGTCCCTGGTGTCCACACCCCCGGGGATGTTGAACAGCACATGTGCCAGACGCGGACCGATCTCCCTCCCGGAAGCGAACCCGGAGCGCTCCACCGCCTCCAGCGTGGGGCGGAACAGCCTCTCCTGGGCCATGCCCGCCAACTTGGCCGCGCCCATTGGACAGACCAGGACGAATGCCGCGGCGACGCCGTAGTGAAGGTCAATAACCGCCAGCACGATGCAGACCACAGCGATGACGATGCCGGCGAGGTAGCGCCTCGCCTCCACCACGCCCAGCGCACCGAACACCGCCAACGGAAGTGCCAGTATCGGGAATATGGTGCGCAGCGGGACATCGGAGACCTGAGGCGTGACGACGACCGCCGCGACGGATGCGACGGCGACGATCGAGAACAGCAGGCCTGCGCTGATGCCTGTGACCTGATGGGCGGAACCCTCGGACCTGCGGAACCTGCCTCTCATTCCCTCTCCATCCATGCCTCGAGCGTGACCTTCGCCTTGTCCCCGGGATAGAGCCCGAGGATTATGCCCATGTTCCTCAGCTTCCCGGTGCTGTACGGCCCGAGGGTGGCGTCCCTGACGCCCTCCCTGTGGCCGACTGCGGCGCCGGTCTCGCTGGCGACCACGACATCCACCGGGAAATCCGAATCCGCATGTACGTACAGGGCCCTCCTGGGCCTCACGTCCAGCGGTATGGTGACCACGTTGCGGTAGCAGCCGTCCACGGTCAGGTCCAGGTCCCCTACGGAGACGGTCTCCGGACCGTACACCTGCTCCCTCCTCTCGAACAAAGACATCGGATCACCTGGCCAAGTGATTCATCTATCGGTATAAAGTATCATTCCGGGAAGCCTGGCTCGCCCTCGGGAAGGTCCAGATCCGTGGAGTACCTCCACATCCTGGGGTAGTGTCCCGGGTCCATGAGGACCCTGGTGGTCTCCACGGCCACCCCGTGCGAGGAGGCCATCACCTTCGACGTGGACATCGCCATCCTGCCCAGCGCTATAAGCTCGCCCCTGGCCGTCATCATGGCCACCAGCGCGTTCCTGCGGATGTCCTCGTCCAGCATGTGGACGCCGACGACATTCAGATCGGCCCCGTGACATATCGCGTCGACGGCGGTGGCCTTCACCACCACCTTCGGCAGGGGCTCCACCAGCACCTCCATGGGAAGGAGCATGCCCCTGAGCCAGTCGCCGCGGCCGTTCTGCTGCCAGAACACGTAGGCGTCCCTGATGTCCTGCAGCGGGTTCGCACGGTCCTCGGTCATCTTCCCGGAGCGGGTGCGCCTGAGCTCCACCATGTTGGCGCCGCATCCCAGCACGTCCCCGATGTCGACGCAGAGCGTCCTCACGTAGGTCCCGGCGTCGCAGGAGACCCTGAACAGGACGTCCCTCCCGTCGATGTCGAGGACCTCCAGCTCCCGGACGGTCCTGATGCGGAGCTGCCTCTTCACCGACGACCTCACCGGGGGGAGCTGGTATATCTTCCCCGTGAAGCGGGACATCACCTCCCTGACCCTGTCCTCCGGACGGTCGGCGTGGAGCCTCATCAGGCAGACGTACTCCTTGTCGGAGGACAGGACGACGTCGGTGAGCCTGACCGCCTTCCCAAGGGTTATGGGGAGGACGCCGCTGACGTACGGGTCCAGGGTGCCTCCGTGGCCCACCTTGTCCACATGCAGCGCGTCCCTGACCCAGGCCGTGGCCTGATGGGACGTGGGGCCGGAGGGCTTGTCCAGGATTATGACCCCGCCCTGCAGGAGCTCCCCCACGGAGCGGTCCGAGGGGCGGCGTCCCCACCTGTCCTGAATCGCGTCAGGATCCTTGACCAGCATCCCAGGCATGGACCTTCTCCAGGATGGTCTCCAGGACCTCGTCGGGAGTCATGTCGTCGGTGTTCAGGATCAGGTCGTAGACGCTGCGGTCCTGGATGTCTATGTTGTAGTACATCATGTAGCGCTTGGCCTCGGACCTCTGGCGCTCCTCGGTCTTGGCGGTGGCCTCCTCGAGGGTCTCGCCCTCGCGCAGGCCCACCCTCGCCATGCGGATGCCGGGGCTGGCCTCCAGAAGTATCCTGAACGCGGGGATGTCGTTGCGGGTCAGCATGTACGCCGACAGCCTCGACTCGAGAATTATGTCCGGATGGGCCCTCGCGATCTCGAGGATGCGGGAGTCGATCATCCGGTCTATGGAGGGGTCCTTCTCGGCGATGGCGCCGAGCTCCCCCAGGGTAAGGTTTTTCTCTGCAGCAAGCTCGCGGAAGATCCTCCCGAAGACCACGGCCTCCAGGCCGAGAGCCTCCGAGAGCTTGCTGCAGGCGGTCGTCTTCCCCGATCCGGGCGGACCGCTTATGGTTATTCTCATTCGATCTCAGCTCTCTTGACTTCGAGGTCCAGCTTCCTCAGGTGCTTCCTGAGGAAGTAGAGCCTGAGGAGCCTGTTCTCGATCTGCCCTATGGGCATGCTCACCATGGTGTAGATGATGATCCACGCAGGGAAGAAGTCCAGCAGATAGGTGTTGAGGTCGAAGCTCTCGGACCAGGGCAGGTGCGCGTAGGCGAGGGACGCCCCGGAGAGGGAATCCACTCCGAAGTACGATCCCCCTCCGCTGTCCCCGGTGTTGATGAAGTACCAGACCCAGGCGTACACCGGCAGCAGGACGATCATGCTGATGGGCATGACCTTCATCTGCTGTGTGCTGGCCTCCATGGACATGGCCATGATCTGGGGCTGCATCTCCTGGAGCTTCTTCATCTTGAACAGGTTGTTCTCGATCCTCGCCTGGCGGAACTCCTTGTTGAAGTCGCTCTGAATCTGCTGGTTCCTCGCCATCTGTATGGGGTCCGACAGCACGGTCCTGACCACGGTGCTCACCGTGATCATGATCAGTCCCGCGATGACCAGGGTGAGGACCGGGTACTTCCCGTCGAACGCGATGTACTGGAACACCGCGTCCAGGGCACCTCCGATCTCGGCCCTGAACATCATGACGATCATCATGACGATCAGGACCACGAACATGCCGATCATGGTCTTGCTCGACATGGGCGGGGCCTGCTGCTGGACCTTCTGCATGCTCTCGGGACTTCCTGGGTTCGGCATGTCTCATCACTCCGATCCGAAGAACCCTCTCATCACGGGGTTCATCTCCATCATCTGCTCGCGGCCCATGGCCTCGTAGAAGTGGATCAGGATTCCCACGCACAGCAGCACTCCCGTACCGCTGGCGTTACCCGTCGTACCTATCATGTCCGCGAAGGCCGCCAAGCCTCCGACCAGAGCTCCCGATAGGATGGTGATCGTAGGGATGTACCTCTCCAGCACGCGCTTCAGCACACGCGGGTCGCGACGGAATCCGGGTATCTGCATGCCGCTCCTCTGGATCTGGTTGGCCACCGCCTCCGGGCCCAGATTCGTCGTCTCGACCCAGAACTTCGCGAACAGTATCGATCCCATCACCATCACCGTGAAGTAGATGGCCACATGGGCCAGGTTCTGTATCGCGTTGTGTCCGTTGCCGTACGTCGTCGGGTCCAATATCGGCATCAGCCAATCGGTAAGCCCTTGCGGGGCGGACAGATACCACGCTATCCCACCTGCGGCGTATGTCGACCCGTCCTCGAAGTACCCTATGTAGGAGTTGCCTCCGATGAGCGGGATGCTGCTGAGGAAGTCGTTGCTGTACAGGAGCAGCGTCACCATGCTGACGATGGCCAGCAGCGAGGACATCAGGATGACCGGGATGTTGGACGCGTACATCAGCTTGATCGGGTACCTGCCCCTGGCCCCTCTGGCGTTGCCATGGGACAGCGGCAGCTCGATCCTGGTGGATTCCAGATACGCCACCAGCAGGAATATCGCGAACGTGCCCACCAACGCTATCACCGGGTTCGATCCCCCTATGAACAGCGATTCGTAGCCTCCGCTCGCCATCTCCTCCGGCGACAGGGTGAATATGTAGTAGAGAGCCCTGGGTATCGTTCCGCCTGGCGGGTTGTCGATGCTCATGGCCGCCGATGTGTCTATCGGGTTCCAGTTCAGAGCACCTGTGAACAGCGCCTGGGCCACTCCGGCCGCGATGAACAGCGATATGCCGCTGCCGATACCCCATTTGGACACCACCTCGTCCATCATGAAGATGATGTATGAGCCGGCGAACAGCTGGACTATCAGCAGCAGCTTCGCGCCACCGCTCCCCAGGAGGCTCTCGGCCGCATCCGACGGCACGAGGTAGCCATAGACCTGGGGGATCGCCTCGAAGACGATCATTACGATGACCAGGAGCTTGAGGACGGACTGGTAGCACGCCTTGTCCTCACGCTTGGAGAGGTCGAGCTTGATGATCTTCGCACCCACGAAGAGCTGCATGATGATCGATGCCGTGACGATCGGTCCGATACCGAGCTGAAGCAGCGATCCCGAGGCTCCCGCCATGATGGTCCTGTACTGCGCGAACAGGTCCAGGGACTCGCTCTGGTCCAGTCCGTACAGGTACACATTGGTCATTATGAAGTACAGTACCAGTATGACTATTACCCACATCATCTTGGTCCTGAAGTGCACATGCCCCTCTGGACGCTTGACGGAGGGTAACCTGTCGGACAGGGGTTTGACCTTGTACAACAGGCTTGGTGTATCTTCCATCATTACCTCTCCCTTACTTTCGTTCACTCGACGATGGAGCCGCCGGCCTCGGCAACCTTGGCGCGGGCCTTCTCAGAGGCCTGTGCCACGGTGACGTTGACCGCCACCTCGATGTTGCCGGTTCCGAGCAGCTTGTCGATGCCCGCCTCGGTGAGGTCGACGCTGTAGACGTCGCCCTCCTTCTTGGCGAAGCCCATCGAGACGAACCTCTCGATCTGCTCGGAGAGCTCTCCGACGTTGATCGTGCGGTTGGCCTCGACCATGCACTGGGGCCTCTTGAATCCGTGGCGGCCGAAGTAGTCGGGGTTGTTCTTGAGCATCCCGATCTTCCCGGTCTTGCCGTATCCGGCCATACCGTGTCCGCCGATGATCCCGGCGCCGCGGCCGGACTTCTTGCCGCGGCCGTGGGTCCTGTAGCCCCTGAATTTCTTGGTTCTGCTAGGCATCTCCTCACCTCAGAGCATCCTGTTGATGAGGTCGTTGATCGCCGCGCCCCTGTATCCCAGTGCGCCCCCGTTCCTGTACGAGCGCTTGTTGCCCTCGTACCCCTTGACGGGCGGGTGCAGGCGGAACACGGGCTTGGCCTCCTCTACGTCCCTCATCCTGTAGTTGTTCTCGATGATCGCTTTGGCCATGTCGTCCACGGATGCGAACTCCGACTTCTCCTTGAGGTAGTCGTCGGTGATCTCCCTGTCCCCGGAGAGCCTCCCGCGGGCGCGGATCATGGCGGCCAGGGTGTCCTGGTCCACCTCGCCCCAGGTGCAGTAGTCCTTGACGACCTGGAGCATGCCCTTGGTGGAGGGGTTCTCGGGGACGACGACACAGTGGTTGACCCTGGTGAGACCCAGGAGGCCCATGGTGTGCTCGATGTCGCGGTTGACGTCGGGCTGTCCGCGGACACGGATGACTGCGTATGTCATTCTCACTCCTCCTGGTTGACGTCGGTCTCGGCGTAGGTGATGCCGGTGGGACCAGAAACGATGTTCAGGCTCTTGGCCTGCTCGTCAGTGACCCTCATGCGCGACGTCATCTTAAGGGCTTCGTAGGTGGCCATGGCGTAGTTGACCTTGGTCTTGGTGTTGCCCCTGGCGAATCCCCAGGAGTCGCGGACACCGGCCAGGGTCAGCAGGCTCTTGGCCACGTCGCCGACGGCCAGCGAGACGCCGCGGGGCGCGGGCTTCAGGGTGACGGTGACGGAACCGGTGGAGCCGGTGACCTCGAAGGGCAGGCTGTGTGCCTGTCCGCATCCGCACTGCCAGGATCCGCATCCCCTCTTGATCTCGATCATGTTCAGCTTGGCGTTGTCGATGGCCTTCTTGATAGAAGGCCCGACCTCTTTTCCTTTGGCCCTGCCGATGCCGATGAATCCGTCGCCGTTTCCGACGATGCATGTCACGGCGAACCTGACCCTCCTGCCGGAGTCGGTCATCCTCTGGACCATGTTGAGGTCGATGACCTCGTCCTTCAGGTCGGGCAGGAGGATGTCCACGATCTCGGGCTCGCGGAGGGGCAGCTTCGTGGCGAGGGCGTCGCTCATGGTGGTGATCTCTCCGTTGAGGACCATCTGTCCCAGCCTTGTCTTGGGAACCCAGTCAGCCATTTCACTCAGCCTCCATCTTGTCTTTGAGGCTGTTGACGTCAGCCTCGATGCCTTCGTCGATGTGCTTCCCGAGGATCCTGTCCTCGTCGGGGAGGACGTCCTCTCCGTGGGGCACCTCGAGACCGGCTTCGGTCATTCCGGCCACAGTGGCGAAGAGGACCCCGCCGTGCTGGACCTTCTGCATGCCGATGTCGAGCACTGCGTACTCGATCCCGGCCGCGACAGCCCTCTTCCCGGCCAGGTATCCGACCAGATAGGCCGCGGGAATGGACGAGCAGGAGTGGTTCCAGCCCATGGCCTTCAGCTCCCTGGTGGTGGCGGCGGCGACGATGCTGTCACCCTCCATGCCGAACTCGGCGATCTGGACGGTGATGTTCTTGTTGGACCTCCTGACGACGGCCCTGGCCTCCTGGCCCGTGAGGAGCCTGCGGCGGGCGTAGTAGTCGGTGCGGTTCTCTCTTCTCCTGCGGAATGCTACGTTGTATCTAGGTCCGGTTGCCATCAGATCTCCTCCTTCAGGTGTCCGGCTGCGATCATGTGCTGCCTCAGGTGCCTGCGGGACTTGAACATGCCTCCCTTGGCCTTCCTGTAGTAGAGCCTGTAGACGGAGGGTGTGATCCTGCCCTCGGCCCTCAGGGTCTTCAGCTCGTCGCGGATGGGCCTGATGGTGGCCATCCAGCGCTCCTTGTCGCGGACGCGGGCGTTGGCGGTACCCTTCCTGGATCCGGGGCCCTTCCTCTTCCCGCTGGCCTTCTGGCCGGCGACGTACCTGGTCCTTCCCCTGGAGGTCCCGTTCTTGGGCTTGGCCTTGATGAGGCCGGACGCGATGGCCGTGCGGATGTCCGCGCGGGTGATGCAGTCCTCCACCTCGTCGAGCCTGTCGGGGTTCATCCAGACCCTGTTCTCACCGCACTTGAGGACCTCGGCGGCCATCCTTCTCTGGTTTCTCAGGTCTGCCATGGTCACACCATCCTGTTGAGGACCCTGATGCCGAGCTCGTCGGCCCTGTCCTCGATCGCGATCCTCTTCTTCGTTCCGACGGTGCCGCCGATGCGGACCGCCTGCCTCTTGGGGTCGATGCCCTCGAGCCCGTCCACGTTGTAGACCATGACCTCCTCGAATCCGGAGGGGTGCAGGT
>CAYZSQ010000042.1:0-9489 GCA_964479785.1 uncultured Methanomassiliicoccales archaeon | reverse complement strand
GAGTACTTCCCCAAGCCGGGGACCGTTCCCGACACCGGATCCGTCGGCCAGGCCCCGGCCGGCATCCTGGACATGATGCAGCAGGCCCAGGGGCAGATGCCGGAGACCGAGCTCCAGAAGACGGTCGCCAAGTGGGCCGCCGCCATCAGGGACGGCCTGGTGGTGGACGACGACACGTACCGGCAGATCCTGGGGGAGTGCCTGGACTCCATCTTCAGGATGGTGGCGAAGCCCGTGAGGCACCCCCATTCGACGGTGTCCGAGCTGACCATCCTCATCGACGACCACGACCTCCTGACCGACATCCTGAAGGGGATGGAGGAGAGGATGGGGCACATCGGTTACCAGCTGCAGGCGATGAACGCCGTCAACGAGTACATCAAACTGGCCATCGACGGTTTCTCCGTCTACACCGACCTCCCCGACCTCAAGGTCCTGTGCGACGACGCCGTGGCCGTCCTCGACGGGATGCTCGGTAGGTTCGACAGCCTGGAGCCGGTGACCACCGGGAACCCCCCGAAGCCCTATCTGGAGAGCTACTCCCAATTCTTCTCCCTCGTCGGGGACAGGATCTCCCGCATGGAGGGGTCCGTCACCCCCGAGAGGGCGGAGTTCCTGTCGGAGTACTGGGCGGACAGGTCCGGCAAGAGGTTCTCCGACCTGATCCTGGCGGCGGCCAACATGCACGTCCAGCTGATCCTCGCCGGCAGGCTGTCGTCCAAGCTGGCCGTGAAGGCCAGGGACATGCAGCTGGACGCCTTCGAGAGGATGTACCTCTCCCCGAAGGAGCAGTGAGCTCAGAAGAAGTCGGACAGCTTGCATTTCTTGACTTTGTCGTTGTTGAACACGGAGTCCATGGACATCTCCAGGATCTCCACCCTCTCGCGGGTGTAGGTGTCCAGCCCGTACTTCTCCCCGATGACCTTGGAGATCTCCAGGTACTTCTTCACGCTGGCCTCGTGGACGGTCAGCGTCAGCCCGTAGCCGCAGGCGGTGCACTTGCCGGCCAGGGGTATCCTGCGGTACTTCTCGCCGCACTTGGTGCACCTGACGGTCTGGGTGGAGAAGGACCTGAGGTTCCCGATCATGTCCGGCAGGAAGTGCTTGTTCAGGACGCGCCTGGCAACGTCCTGCTCGTCGACGGCGCGGATCTTCTTGCCCAGCATCAGCTGCGCGTCCATCTTGTCCATCATGGTCTCCAGGGTGGTGTAGGCGGAGTACTTGGGCCCGTCCGAGATGTCGTGGGTGTCGTGGGTGAACCCCAGGTGCTCGTACTGGTCGGGGGTCCCGATCCTGCCGGCGATGAGGTCCATGATCTTCTCGATCTCCTTGGGGTCCCTCATCTCCATGGCGGCGCGGTACAGCTCCAGGGGGTACTCCCTCAGGCAGTCCACGTTGTGGGCCTCCTTGTCGATCTCGTTGGGGTCCAGCCTGGTGGTCAGGACCAGGGGGGCGTCCATCAGACCCCCCCTCCTGTCGGGGAGGAAGGTCCTGGAGAAGTTCAGAAGGCCGTCCATGGCCAGGATGACGCAGTCCTCGTCCCCGTCGCAGTTCCTCCTCTTGGCGGCGTGGAAGAACGGGTGGCCGTAGCATCCGCGGAGGTCGGCGTAGCCGATGATCCTGCACAGGATGCATCCGGAGGTGTGGGGGGCCAGGGCGAATGTTATGTGCCCGATGAGGTCCTCCCTGGACCTCACGTTGTAGTAGCGGGGCAGATGGTACAGCTGCTCCAGCTCGTCGTCGATGAACCTGGCGATGCTCACCAGGTAGTCCCCGCAGTCCCTGGCGGGGACGATGTCCTGGACCTTGAGCTCGCAGATCTGCTCGGGGTCGGTCAGGGGGTCCCCGTTCCAGTCATGGGTGTACCCCAGCTCCCTGGCCCTCTCCACGGTGAGGCCGATCTCCCTGGGCCTGAAGTGGGTCAGGGGGATGTCGGTCATGTCGAACCTGACGGTGCCGTCCTTGAACATGCTGATGCCGTTCTTCCTCCTGAGCACCCCCTTCTCCACGGCCTCGCAGGTCTTGATCCTGGAGATGAGGGTCTCCAGGCACTTGAGGTCCGATGGGGGCTTCTCCCCCAGGCTCTCGCATGCGGTCTTGAACTCCTCCTCCAGGTCGATGTCGATGGGGGCGGGCCCCATGTTGCCGAAGGCATTCTGCTTGGGGGTGTAGTTGGTGTGGGAGCCGCAGTCCCTGCACCAGTTGCGGTAGGTGTACGTCCTGCACACGGGGCAGAACCTGTTGCCCACCTCCACGGACACCGTGGGCCTCCCGCCCTGGGTGTGGGACGCCTTCCCGCGGACGGATGCGATGGTGGAGACCATCTCCCCCTTCCCGTCGCTGTCCTTGCTGACCGGGAACAGGGCGTGGACCTTGGGGGTCAGCTCCCTCTCCTTCGCCTTCTCGGGGCGGGCCATCCTGGTCCCGACGCGGGTCATGGCCCTGGCGCGGACCTCGTAGCCGGCGGCCCTGGATATCGCCTCCAGGGTGTCGTCGCCCTCCAGCTCCGGCCCGGGGGACAGCCTGCCGCCGTCGTGGAGGATGCCAAGGCAGTCCAGGACGGGTTCGGAGTACCTCTCGTCCACGACCACCCTGTCGCCCACCACCCTGTGGGTGGCGCAGAGGTCCTCCAGGACGCGCTTGGACTCCGGCTCCCTGGCCACGGAGAGGTTGGTGCCGTCGAAGGCGCCGGTCGTCAGTATGTGCTCCCTCAGGAGCCTGATCCTGTCAAGGGGCCAGTCCGACCAGAACAGGTTGAACTTCGGATGGAGGGGCACGCCCAGTTGGGAGCACATCTCCCTGGCGCGGGCGTAGGTCGGGTCCCTCCAGTCCTCCGGGAGGGGCCCCCTCGCCTCCAGCTCCAGCTTGTGCCACTCGACGGGGTATCCGCAGGGCACGAGCACGTGGTTGTTCTCGCAGAACTCCCCGAAGGGCACCAGGATCTCCCCGTTGTCCACGATCTCGGCCACGGAGTCCCTGACGGCCAGGACCTCGTCCCTGGTGTGGCAGTACACCAGGTCGCCGTTCCTCAGCAGGAGCGTGGGCCCCTCCAGCTGGTCGCAGGGGGTCACCACGCAGGCCTTCCCCGGCCTCTCGATCTTCACCTGGGTGCCCAGGGCCATGAACTCGTCCATGGCGTACATGCTGCCGGTGTTGAACGCCAGGGCGGCGAGGCCGGAGGTCCTGGCCCTGCCGTACCTCAGCCTGAATCCGCCGACGGCGCAGGGGTGCCCGAAGATGGGGCGCCCGGCCACGATGTCCGTGAGGTACTTCTCCTTGGGCTCCACCGTAGGCTTCTTCGGGGCCTCGTCCCCCTCGTCCTTCTTCTCCTCCTTCGGCTTGTGGGCGTCCAGGAACTTCCCGATGAAGTCCCATCCGTCCAGGCCGATCTTGTCCACGTGCTTCTTCAGCTTCGACGCCTTCTGGCACATGCCCTCGGCGATGACCAGGCAGGCCCCTCCCCTGACGCGGTTGGTGTCTATGCGGGGGAGGTCCCTGAAACCGGAGATCTCCATCTGCTCCGTGCCCTCGCCGTCCACGCACACGGGGCAGTTCCTGACGATGAGGTCTATCTCCTCGGACGTGGGTGTGTACTGGAGGTGCTGGCACTGCTTGTACAGGGGGATCTCCTCGTCGAATCTGGCGATCTCGCCCTCGGTGGGCTGGTACCTCCCGATGCCCAGCTCCACCCTCACCACGTCGGCGATGAGGACGCTCATGGCCTGACCTGTGCCCCCGGCGGCGCGGATGGGCCCGGCGAACACCAGGTCCACGTAGCTGGAGCCGTCGGCGTTCTTCCTGATCCTCGTGTCGGCTATCCCCTCCAGGGGCGCCACCAGGATGCCCTCCGTCAGCACGGCGAGCCCCACCCTCACGGCCCTGTCCAGGGCCTTCTCGGTGCTCTCGGCGGGCCTCTTGGCCATCTCCTTGGCCACCATGAGCGCCACCAGCTCGCGGTTCCCGTACTCCGCGGTGAGCCTGCGGATGTCCTCGGCGACCCCCTCCACATGGTAGTCCATCAGGAGCTTCTCCACGCGGGACGCCAGGTCCTCCGCCTGGGGTATCTCCACGAAGGTCTCCGGGTCGAAGCCCATGGCCCTCGCCCTCTCGGCGATGGCGTAGCACTCGTCCTTCTTCGCCGAGAGCTCCGCGAAGTACGCGGCCATCTCGGGGCTGAAGGCCGGCCCGTCCGTCATCCGATCGTCTCCGACTCTACGGCCTTCCGCCTGAACACCGCTCTGAGCTCCGTCAGCACGGTGTCGGTGAGGACGTCCATGTTCTCGCCGGTCTGGGCGGAGAAGCACAGCCTGCCGTCGTCGGTCTTCATGACGTCGCACTTGCTCTCGGCGACGATGATCGGGACGCCGGGGAATCCCCTCTCCACGGTGTCCAGGAGGCGCTCCTGCATCTCCCTGGGGAACCCGCAGGTCTCCGAGGGGTCGATGACGAACAGCATCACATCCGTCAGGTACCTGAGCGCCAGGACGGCCTGCTTCTCGATGTCGTTCCTGTCCTCGAACTGCCTGTCCAGCAGCCCGGGGGTGTCGATGATCTGGTACTTCCTCCAGTCGTCGTCGATGTGCCCCACGATGACGCCCTTGGTGGTGAACGGATAGGGGGCGATCTCCGGGGCCGCCGAGGACAGGACGGTGACCAGGTTGCTCTTGCCCACGTTGGGGAACCCGGCCACCACCACGGTGGGCACCCCGGGGTCCACCGCCGGCAGCCTCCTGAACTTGTTCTTGGCGTCCTGCAGGAACAGCAGGTCGTCGGAGATCCTGTCCACGTAGGAGTTCAGCCTCCCGTAGAAGCTGCGCCTGGTGGCCTCCACGATCTCCGGGTCCTTGGTGCGGCGGATGTCCCTCAGGGTGTCGTTCTTCAGCTTCTCCGCCTTCGTGGCGCACCAGTTCACCGCACCCAGGGCCTTCTTGTACCTGTCGATGCCGATGACGATGTCCACCAGCTCCGGGAGGAAGTCCTCCTCCTTGTCCAGGCGGGGGAACTTGTCCACGTAGTTGCTGAGGGCCGTGACCACGATGTCCCCGGAGGCGGTGACCTTCGCCAGGGCGGTCTTCTTCCTGCCGTCCAGGGCGTTGGCGCCGTTCTTGCGGATCTTGGAGGCTCTGTGGAAAGCCTTCTCCATGAGCTCCTCGGAGCTCAGGACTGTGGGGATCTTGAAGTCCATTCCGGCCATGGCGCTCACCATCGCGTACCCCCTAATTAAGGTAGTGATGGGGGCCGTGGGCCCCCGCCGGCCGGAGCGTCATGCGAACCTCACGGTGACCATCATGAGCCAGAGGTCGTGCTCCATGTTCTTCCTGGCGGACATCTTCGACGGTATGGCCACGTCGGGGCAGTCTATGATCCTCACCCCGAACACCACCTCCGGGGTCCCGGTGTCCGACCCGATGATCCTGGTGATCCCCGCCAGGTTCGTCCTGAAGGTCACCCCCAGGTCCAGCTCCGGCAGGTCGGCGGTGTCCGCCAGACTGCCCAGCACCTTCGGGAACCCGATGCCGGTGTGGAACGTGACCTCCAGGTCTATGTTCTCGGTGAACATCCCCACCGGGTCGATCTTGTAGGGGTTGGACACGTTCAGGACCATCTCCATCACCTTGCCCACCACGTACTTCATCACGTCCTCCACCAGGTCCCCGTCGGTCCTCAGGGCCACCCGCACCCCGGTGGACAACGAGGACGTGGGGTCCATCACGTCCACGCTCACGTACACCGAGGCCTCCAGTATCTGTCCGGCCACATGGCCGATCAGACCCTCCAGGGTGTACCTGACCATGTACTGCAGGAACGACTGCAGGGTCTCCAGGTCGCTGATGGTCTCCACCCTGTCGAAGGACTTCTCCACCGCGCTCCACACGATGTTCTTCACGTCCGCGGCGGAGATCAGGCTGGCGCCAGGGTACGACGCGTTGGACCCGCCCATGGTGCCCTTGGCGAACACCCACTCGGTGGAGCCGTCGAAGGACCTCTGCCAGGTGTAGTCGTCGTTGGCGGTGTCCTTCTTGGTGGGCGTGCGGTCTATCTCGTTCCCGTCAGGGTCCACCAGGACTATGGCCTCCCCGTTCTTCGTGTACTTCCCGGAGGTGTTCACCAGGGTGAAGTCCGGGTAGATGATCAGGAACTCCCCGGGGGAGATGGTCCCGGAGAGGGCCATGGTCTTGGTCCTCCTGTCGGAGGCGGCCTTCAGGGTGTAGCCGGTGAGGTCGATGGTCAGCAGGGAGTTGTTGTACAGCTCCACCCACTCGTTGCCGCTGTCGTCGCCGGCGGGGTTGGACTCGAACTCGTTGACGATCAGCCCGGTCTGCTCCGGGTTGGAGAACTTGATGCTGAACCCGGCGTCCAGGCCCAGCTTGACCCCTCCCAGGGGGATGTTGCTGATCACGTCCCCCAGGCCGGGCACGTCGCTCAGGGCGATGCCCATCTCGTGGTAGTTCTCCAGCTTCGGGGCCACCAGGGAGATCTCGGTGTCGCCGATCTCCGCGTCGATGGCGACCAGGCGGGTGCTGCCCTTCATCAGCGGGTCGAGGTACATCTCCACCGCCCATCCGTCGCCCTCCACGCCGCCGGTGCCGGTGATGATGAGGTTCTCCGCGGCCAGGTCTCCCCTGACCTTGGCGGTGATGCTGGCAGTGAAGATCAGCCCGGCCACGGGCATGGTCATGGTGGCGGTGAGCAGGGTCTTGGTGTTGGCCACCCAGGTTATGGCCTTGGTGGAGAACTCCAGGGTGCATCCCAGGAACTGGAAGGTGACCGACTGCTCGTTCATGGCTATCTCCACCAGGAACCCGAAGACCGCGTTGGTGAACAGGCTCTCCACCGAGGTCTCTATCCACTCCTTCAGGGTCTCGAGGGGCTCGTAGATGGCCTGGTAGATCCTCATCAGCTGCTCCGCCACGTAGGACAGGGCCTCCATCAGGGCCTCGGAGATGGTGGTGACGGCGTTCCTCAGCGCGGCCATCATCTGCCTCAGGGGCTCGATGAGCGGCTCGAACAGCTCCAGGAGCAGGTTCCACAGGTCGTCGTAGAACGTGGCGCTCTGGTTGTACTGGATGCCGGCCAGCGCCCATCCGCTGGCCACCGCCACCTCGATGGTGGTGGAGAGGGGGACGGTGCCGGCGATCAGCGACGAGTACGTCCCCATGGCCCCGGCCAGCGCCCCGGTGCCGGTGAGGGTCACCTCCAGCAGGTCGGACAGCTCCACGGTTATCACGGTGGTGTAGGCCGCGCTGCTGTGCTCCCTGAACCCGACGGTGTGGACGCAGGCCTCCTCATTCACGTAAATCGACTCCACCACCAGGGTGCTGACCATCTCGGGGGAGACGGTCTCGGACATCAGGTTCCCGCTGCCGTCGTCCAGGGTGAACCCGGTGGTCCCCGGCAGGTCCACCAGGCCGCCGTGGGGGTTGACCTCCATCATGTCCACGATGTCGTCGCACATGGCCTTCGCCATGGAGGGGACGCAGTTCGTGATCCCCGTGATGCGGAGCCCGAAGGCGCAGATCTCGGTCAGCACCCTCTTGATCAGGCTGTCGGAGCCCTCCACCTGGCGCAGGCTGTCGAACACCTCCAGGTCGGCGTAGACCCTCTGCCTGTAGGACTGGAGGGCGCGGTCCAGGGCGCCGGAGGACTCCAGGTCCTCCACGGTCACCTCGGAGCCCTCCGGGATGGCGGATGCGAAGGCGCTCCTGATGGAGGCGGCCAGCTGGTCGCTCAGGACCATCTCCCCCGCGTGGGAGGAGATCTCGTCGGCGATGGCCCCGTAGAACGGGTCGTAGACCTCGGAGTCGGACAGCGACTTGG
This sequence comes from uncultured Methanomassiliicoccales archaeon, assembly GCA_964479785.1. Taxonomy (GTDB): domain Archaea; phylum Thermoplasmatota; class Thermoplasmata; order Methanomassiliicoccales; family Methanomethylophilaceae; genus Methanoprimaticola. The sequence goes on along the minus strand of CAYZSQ010000042.1, from coordinate 1,671 downwards.
ATATGGCGTCCTCCACGGCCTCCAGGCCGTTCTCCACGGATTCGGAGAACAGCCTGGCCAGGGTCTCGGCGTAGCTCTCGGAGTCGTAGGGGTCCACCTTGGCGGAGACCGAGCCCAGATCGGTCTGGGACGCCACCCTGACGGCGGCGGAGTTGACCACGTCGATGATGAACTCCATGACGAAGTTGGTGTCGGCGTTGTACCTCTTCTCGAAGTCGTCGAGCCAGGACGCGGACAGGACGTCGTAGGTCGGGTTCTGGACGGTCACGGTTATGCCTGCCGCGGAGACCGTGGTGGTCCCGGCGCCGGGGTACCTGTAGTCGGACTCGTCGATGCCGGAGAGCTCCATGACCTTCTCGATGTACGGCACGGCGGAGTACGAGACCTCCTGGCCGAGGATGAACGCGACCAGTGACGTGACCGCGTTCTTGAACGAGTTCAGGACCTTGTCCAGGGCGTCCAGGATCTCGTAGCCGCAGAAGTAGTCGAACCATTTGAGGGCCAGCTCGTCCACCGCGGCGGCCAGCGCCTGGGCGTACACCGCCGACAGGTCCAGGACGATCTCCCCGTCGTCCGCCAGCAGGTCGGCCAGGTCCGCGGAGTCGGCTCCCCTGAGCGTGTTGTCCTCGTCGCGGAAGCAGATCATGGAGATGGCCTCCAGGGCGTTGGAGTACGCCCTCCTGACGTCGTCGGCGGTGATTATCCTGTCCGTGCCCTTCTCCCCGTACTGGGCAAGGGCGCCGTAGCCGTTCAGCACCCTGTACTGCGCCAGGCTGGTCAGCTGGTAGGACACCATCTGGGACACCGAGATCCCGCCATCCTTCATCATGTTCTCGAACAGGGACAGCCTCTCCGCCGTGAGCGGCAGCGCATAGCTGCCGTCCGTGGATATGTCCAGCGTGACCGTGGCCTTCCCGCTGCTGGATCTTATGACAACGTCGATGGTCCCGGTGCCCTTCAGGTATGTGGGTGTGTAGCCCCCGGTGCCGTCCTCGGACGAGACCAGGAGGGGTTCCGCCGTGAGCTGCACGTCGTAGCTCACCAGCTCGGCCACTGCGCCGCCGCTGCGTATGGGGAACTGGAACTCTATCCAGTGCCCCGCCTTCTGTCTGAACAGCTCCGCGCGCTGCTCCACCGTGTCCGTCACCACCGTGTCGCCGTCGGATGCGGTGGACAGGCCCATGATCACCTCCCCGAGCCCGCGGTTCACGTACTCGGTGATGTCCGCCACCGCCTCGTCCAGCGCGTCGATGTCGTTCGTGACGCTGCCGACGCCGTCGCCGGCCCTGTCGTAGCCGTTCACCACAGCACCCAGGGCCACCGACGCCATCAGCAGGGCCACGGCGATGACGGCGAACGGCATGCTTCCCTTCGTGTCGTTCATCCTCATGCCCGGGTCTTCGACCCGGGGGCGGATATACGGGGGGCCGTGCCCGCACGCTGCGTCCGACATCCTCCGTCGACGGCACGGAGGACGAGGGATCGGGGTCCCGCGGGACTGCGGATACCGGGCCGAGTCGCGTCGCCTAGATTGTCTGGAGATGTGCGGAGGCGACGTTTCCACTGGAGACGGGCTTCGAATCTTCGATGGCCAATTGTGGATTCGGGTCGTGCACCGACCCGTAGGAGAAGGGAAGTGGGAGACGGTCGGACACCGTCCGTCTCGGTTTC
>CAYZSQ010000041.1:0-9710 GCA_964479785.1 uncultured Methanomassiliicoccales archaeon | reverse complement strand
CCTGGATTCGAAACACGAAGAAGAGGAGGTGGACATAAGGAAACTACGCAGACGATGCCGATACTCACATCACTCGCGCCCGGCCATCATTGCCGTAACCGTAGTATCACACGGCCGGGCGCATCGCATATTCTGAAACCTCATCTGAAGTACAGTTCCGGACGCCTCTTGTCCAGGAAATACAGGTCCCTCATGTTCTCATATCCCTCGGCGCGTATCCTGTCCAGCGGCTCCGTCGTCAGGTCCGCCGACACCATGCATTCGCCCGAGAAATCCTCCGCCATCAGCATCCCGCGGGAATCGTAGATCGCCGCACCGCCTCCCAGCACCGTGCCGGCACCGGTGGGCCCGAACGCGTTGCATGCACCCACATAGACAGTGTTGTCGTAGGCCCTGGCGGGCAGGACCCTGTTCCAGGAGGAACGGCGGCGCTCCCCACCGAGGCCGGAGGCGAACGGCATCAGGACTATGTCCGCACCCTTCAGGGCATAGGTGGCGGTGATCTCGGGGAAGTGCGCCTCCCAGCAGATCTGGATGCCCAGGTCCGCACGCGACGTGCGGATGACGTCGAGGGCCTTTCCCGGAGTCATGACCGGCTCCTCCCTGTCACCGAGATGCGTCTTGCTGTAGATTCCCAGCACCCTCCCGTCCTCCACCACCGCCTGGGAGATCGTGCGGCCCTCTCCGACGTACCCGAAGCAGATGCACATCCCGGTCTCCGCGGACTTGTCGAGGATCGCTCCGAACTCCGGGCCGTCCTCTGACGTGACGAGCTCCGAGCTCCAGGGCATGGAATAACCGGGAAGGGACAGCTCCGGGAAGCAGATCATGTCGGTCCCCTCGGAGTGGGCCCTGTCGCAGAAGCACATCATGGAGGACAGGTTCCCCTGCAGGTCCCCGACCAGAGAGTTCATGCCGACCATCGTGAGCCTGAGGTCCCTCATCGGCGGTCGATCCTCCTTGCGGGCACCCCGACCCAGGTCTCCCCGGGCGGGACGTCCTTCGTGACGACGGCTCCGGCGCCTATGATGGCGCCCTCGCCTATGGTGACCCCGCCCAGGATCGTGGCGGAGGCGCCTATCCACACATCGTCCTCTATGACGATCGGCTTGGCACAGGTGGCCGTGTGCCTCCTCAGCTCCGGCGGGAAGTCGTGCCCCGGCGTGGCGATTACGACCTTCGGGGCGATGAGGACATCGTTCCCGATGGTCACCGGGGCGCTGTCCAGGATGACGCCGTCGAAGTTGATCTGCACGTGCCTCCCCAGGGTGATGTTGGTGCCGACGTCGCACCAGAAGGTGGGATGGATGCGCGTCCCGGGATCCAGCTCCCTGCCGAACAGCTCCCCGAGGATCCTGCGCCTCTCCTCCCAGGGGGTGCAGGGGACGTTGAACCTCTCGCAGAGCCCGTGGGCCCTGTCGCAGAGCTCCAGGAACGTCCCGACATCCTCGTCCATGTCGCTCGTCATCATCCCAAGGCGCACACGTTCCAGGAAATCCATGGATGGACAGCGCCGATGCTGTATAAGACGACCTTGCCGGCCGAACGGGTTTATGAGGCGGGGGAGGGGCTGCCCCTACTCCCCCCGCCTCGAGCGGTCTGGATCACTCGCCCTTCTCGATCTTGGCCTTGAGCTCCTCGAATTCGGTGTCGGGCTCCGGAGGCTTCACCTTGTAGAAGACGGCCACGATCACCAGCAGCAGGATGATGACGCCTCCCACGAGGAAGGAGAACTCCACGCTGTCGGCGAAGGCCGTCAGGATCTCACCGATATATTGGGGGAAATCCGTGAGCTGCCCGAGGACACCCGTGTCATGGAGCAGCTGATCGTATATTTCAGCGGGTATCCTCTCGGCGAGCTCGATGGTGAGCCTGCTGTTGATCAGCATGGTGAAGATGGCGGTGCCCATGGTGGTCCCGATGGACCTCATCAGGTTGACGGACGATGTGGTCATCCCCATCTCACTGGGCTTGGAGCTGTTCTGGACGGCGGACATGATGACCGCCATCATGCAGCCGAGACCCAGTCCGAAGGCGAAGGTTCCGGCCAGGTACCTCATCATGTACGTGTCGGCGATGTCGCCCATTCCCATATCGACCGTGTTCGTGAGATCGAACATCCCGGAGTCGATGGTCATCCCGTACAGACACACCATGCCCAGGAAGCACAGGATGGGCCCGGCGATGAGCCAGGGCCTGTACCCCGTCCTGTTGACGAGCGCCCCGGAGGATATCGATGTGATCATCATGCCGGCGACCATCGCCAGCGACCACACGCCGGCCTCCATGGTGGTCAGACCGAAGACGGAGATGGCGAACATGTTGGTGTACATCAGGGCGCCGATCATCCCGATCCCGAAGATGGCCATGAATATCGCGGACATGACGACGGTCTTGTTGCGGATCAGATGGGGCGCCAGGATGGGATCCTTCGCCTTCCGCTCGATCTTGACGAATATGGCGATCAGGAGGACGGCGATGACGACCATGGCTATGGTCTCGACACTGAGTATTCCGTAGTCGGTGAGTCCGAACTCGAACAGCAGGATGACGTCGAGCAGGAGCAGCGTGAGCACGGAGATGCCCTTGTAGTCGATGTGCTTCTCCTCGCTGTGCAGAGGTGTCGGGAACTTCCTGATGGTCAGCGCCAGGGCGACGAGCGCCAGGGGAACGTTGATGAAGAAGCACCAGTGCCAGCTGAATGTGGTGTCGATGTATCCGCCCAGCAGGGGCCCGATACCGCTCCCGACGCCGAAGATGGCGCCGAGGAGACCCTGCATCCTGGCCCTGTCGCGGGGGGAATACAGGTCGGCGACCGCCGCGGTGGCGACGGGGATCAGGATACCTCCTCCGACACCCTGCAGAGCGCGGCAGGCGATGAACGTGATCATATCGGAGGAGAGTCCGGCGGCCACGGAGCCGACGGCGAACAGTCCCAGACCGATGAGGAACAGCGGCTTCCTCCCGTAGATGTCCGAGAGCTTCCCCGCGATGGGGATCATGATGGTCTCGCACAGCAGGTACGCCGTGGTCATCCATGAATAGAGGCTGAGGCCACCCAGGTCCTCGGCCAGTTTCGTCCCGATGGTGCCCACGATGGTCCCGTCGAAGCATGCGCCCAGCATGGCGATGCAGAGACCCAGCATGATGGTGGTGCGCACCTTGGGATCGATGTTCTTGTACGTTATCTGTTCGACAGCTATGGGAATCCCTCCCAGGATTCTTTACAGAAAGACCATTGAGCATGATGTTGTATAAGTAGATTTTGGATTGAGAACCAAATCAACCTAAGATGGTGCACAGACCGAGCGATTCCGCCACGAATCGACCTTGAGATGTCTGGCTATTGTTGAGGATCGATCCGACGATCCGATTCGGTGCGCCGGCGATGATAGTTGGGAATTCAACTATCGCCCGAGTTGTAAGTGTACTCCGCCATCATCGAATCCAGCCTGGCGTCCAGCTTCCCCATGATGACCGCCAGCTGCTCCGTCTCCTCCTCGGTGAGGGTCTCGAACAGGTTCCTGTTCAGCAGATCGAACATCATCTTGCTCATGGCGAAGATGTCCCGTCCCCGGTCGGTGAGACGGAGGCTGTGGATCTTGCCGGAGCTGTCGTTGTACACGTATCCCAGGTCCATGAGCTCCCGGACCATGGTGGAGATGTAGGACTTGTCGAACGGGACGTTCTCGTTGATCTCCTTCTGCGACGTGCCGTCGTTGTTCCCGATGTGGAATATCAGCAGCAGGTACTGCGGCTTGATGCGCGTGTCCCTCAGATACGTGGACGCGTACGCCCTCACGCACTGGTTCATCTTCCTGGGGAAGGCCAGGACCATCCTTATCGACTTGTCGTTCTCCGGTGTCATCATCCCTGACCTCAGATGGAGTAGACGTCGAAGTAGGACAAAAGACCTGTGACCAGGATCAGCGCGATGCACACGGGGCACACGTACTTCACCATGTATCCGTAGACGGCCTTCATCCGGAACTCGCAGCCCCCTTCCTCCACCTCGTCGATCACGAATGTCACCTTGACCGCATAGCCCACGACCAGGCAGGTGGCCAGGGCGGCTATTGGCATCAGTAGGTTGCTGGTGAAGAAGTCGAAGAATTCCAGGAACTCCATCCCCAGCGGCCTGATCCCGCTCAGCGGACCGTAGCCCAGACAGGACAGTATCCCGAGGGCCAGCAGCAGTCCGAGGCACGCCCCGCATGCCAGGGTGCGCTTCCAGCCCCATCTGTCGCGGAACACCGACACCACGGCCTCCGCCTGCGATACGGACGACGTCCACGCGGCGAACAGCGCCAGCAGGAAGAACGCCAGGCCGACGATGTGCCCGGCCGGCATCTGATCGAAGACCAGCGGCATGGTGCTGAACAACATCCCCGGACCGCTGGATATCCCCGCGTCGCTGAACAGGACCACCGCCGGGACCACGATGAGGCCGGAGAGGAACGCCACCATGGTGTCGGTGAGGCAGATGGTCTGGGCGGACCTCTCGATGTTGACGTTCTTCCGCATGTAGGACCCGTAGGTGATCATGACCCCCATGGCGAGGGACAGGGAGAAGAACAGCTGCCCCATGGCGCCCAGGACGGTGGACATCGAGAAGTCGTCGAAGTTGGGGACCAGATAGTAGCTGAGGCCCTCGCCGATGCCGTCGAGCGTCAATGTGTAGAGGCACATCCCGATGAGAAGGATGATCAGGAGGGGCATGAGTATCTTGTTGATCCTCTCCACCCCCTTCTGCACGCCGAACGCCACCACGAGGATGGTCAGGAGCGCGAATAGCAGGAACCATGTGACCGGACTGTCGAACACACCGGTCAGGGAGGCGGACGTGAAGTCGCTGAAGTAGCTCCCGTCAGCCAGTTCGGAGCCCCCGCCGGTGGCGTACTCCACGAAGTACTTGATTACCCAGCCGCCTATGACGCAGTAGTACGAGAGGAACAAGAGGGGGATCACGGCGATGATCCAGCCCACGACCTTGTACTTCTCGCCGAGGTCCAGGAACGCGTCGATGCAGGACTTGCCGGTGCGCCTGCCTATGGCGATCTCGGTTATCATCAGGGTCACGCCGAAGGTGATCACCAGGACCAGATACGTGAGCAGGAAGATCCCGCCTCCGTACTGCTCGGCGAGATACGGAAAGCGCCACAGGTTCCCGAGACCGACCGCTGACCCTGCGGCAGCTAGGATGAATCCCGTCCTGCCCGAGAAGGTACCACGCGAAGCGACGCTTTCCATCACCAGTTGGGATGATGTAGGCATTATAAAACGCTGATGCTGGCACATTCCCAGGCACATCATGGGCGACCGTACGGTGCCTTCTGGCGGGACGGTCGGACATTCGGTTCCATGAGACCGTGGACGGGCGTCCCTCCCTGTCCGATGGGATGCGGGAGGGACATGTGGGCATCCGTGATCCGGACGCCGCCCCCACGCGCACGCATCAGACAAGGTATAAATGGGATGTCAATGTAACGCGCCACATAGGTGCGAACCATGCAGCTCTATCACGATAAGGATGCGGACCTCAAGGTCCTCGAGGGAAAGAAGGTCGCCGTCCTGGGATACGGGTCCCAGGGCAGGAACCAGGCCCTGTGCTTCAACGACTCCGGCATCGACGTCACCGTCGGTGTCAGGAAGGGCGGGAGTTCCTGGAACAAGGCCAAGGAGGACGGCCTCAAGGTCGCCGAGTTCGCCGACGCCGTGAAGGACGCCGACGTCGTCATGGTCCTGCTCCCCGACGAGATCCAGCCCGACATCTACAAGCAGTACATCGAGCCCAACCTCAAGAAGGGCGCCGCCCTGGAGTTCGCCCACGGGTTCTCCATCACCTACAAGCTCATCCAGCCCCCGGCGGACGTGGACGTCATCATGATGGCCCCCAAGTCCCCCGGCGCGAAGGTCAGGGACGAGTTCGTCATCGGGTTCGGCGTCCCCGCCCTCATCTGCGTCCACCAGGACCACAGCGGCAACGCCAAGGGCATCGCCCTGGCCCTGGCCAAGGGGATCGGCGCCACCCGCGCCGGCGTCTTCGAGACCACCTTCGACAACGAGACCTACACCGACCTCTTCGGCGAGCAGGCCGTCCTGTGCGGCGGGATGACCGCCATGATCAAGGCCGGCTTCGAGACCCTGGTCGGCAACGGCTACCCTCCGGAGATGGCCTACTTCGAGGTCCTCCACGAGACCAAGCTGATCGACGACCTGATCTACGCCGGCGGCTTCGCCAGGATGTGGGACGGCGTCTCCAACACAGCCGAGTTCGGCGGCCTGACCAGGAGGGACAGGGTCATCACCGAGCAGTCCAAGTCCGGCATGCAGTCCATCCTGGACGACATCCACGACGGCACCTTCAAGGACGAATGGAGGGGCGACTACGCCGACGGCCTCAAGAGGCTGAAGTCCCTGGAGGAGGCCGACCTGAACCTCCCGCTGGAGGTCACCGGCAAGGAGATCCGCCGGCTCTTCGAGAGGAAGAACTGACAAACCTCGACCGGCCGGGTGGTGTTCGTGAGCAGGATGACCGTTCGCACCAGGGCAGGGGACTTCCCCGCGGAGCTGGACGACTCGGACGTCTCCAACGCCATCTGGCTCTCACTCCCTCTGAGCATGGAGACCAACATGCTCGGAGGGATGATCTACTGCGAGTGCCCCCTCAGCGCCATACTGCCCAAGGAGGGGCGCACCACCCGGCTCGAGACCGGGGACATAGCCTACTGGCCCGGTCCCGGGGCGTTCTGCATCTTCTACGGCCCCACCCCCCTCAGCGGGGAGGACGGCGAGCCGGTCGCCCCCTATCCCGTGATAAGGATCGGGAGGATGGTCGGGGACTGCTCCGAGCTGGAGAACTCCGGCGACAGGCAGAGGCTGACGCTGCTGCCCCCGTTCTGAGCCGGCCTGCGGGACCGAAGCGTCCCTCTGGGAGCTGTCCGGGCTTCGGGAGGATGGCCGGCATCGCGACCTGACCGGACCCTCACGGGCCCAGGGCGGTGACCGGGGCCACGTACACCCCGTCCTCGCGACGGTATGCGGCCGATGCCACGCCCACCACCACGCACATGAACTCGGGCGGCCTGCCGTCGTCCCTCAGTCTCTCCGCCAGTCTCAGCAGCCTCTCGGATGCCTCGTCCACCTGGTTCATCCCCAGCTTGATCTCGAACGCCCCCCAGGCACCGTCCGGAAGCTCCAGCACCGCGTCGATCTCGTTGCCCCTTCCGTCGCGGTAGTGCCCCAGACGGCCACCGAGATGCCCGGCGTACACGGACAGGTCGCGCTGGCACATGCCTTCGAAGAGGAACCCGAAGGTGTTCAGGTCGCGGTACAGGTTCTCACGGTTGGCGCCGATGGCCGCCGCGGAGAGCGATGGGTCGGCGAGATGCCGCTTGGGGTTCTTCCCCACCCTGTACGAGGACCTCAGACCGGGATTGAACGCGTACTGGTCCTCTATCAGGAACATCCTCTCAAGGACCCCGAGGTACTCCGAGATGGTCTCCGGATCCACGGACTCGTCGTCGTGCTCCCTGATGTCCTCCGCCAGCTTCTTGTTGGACACCGTCGTGCTCTCGTTGCGACCGAGGGAGCGGATGAGCGCCCTCAGCTTGGCACCGTCCCTCCTGATGCCGTCTATCCTCTCTATGTCCTCGTCCCTTATCGAGTCGATGTACGAACGGCAGACCCTCTCCGGATTGCCCACGGGGTTCGCGACGGTCTCCGGCCATCCGCCGCGGACGACCAGTGCGATCAGGTCCTTCAGGCTGGTGTCCTCCGTGATCCTGTTCTTCATTGTCCCGTCGAACATCCCGGCTATGGAGGCCGCTCCGGATGATTCGCGGGACTCGTAGAGGGACATCGTCCGCATGCGGACGGTGGCTATGCGTCCCGTGCCGCTGTGGTACACACCCTTGCGAACAGGTGTCGACGACCCTGTCAGGATGTATCTTCCCCTCCCCTGCGACCTGTCCACGGACGACCTGACCGCGTCCCACACCTTGGGGACGTCCTGCCACTCGTCGATGTGGCGCGGGGGATCCCCCTCGAGGATGCCGCTCACATCGATCTCCGCGAGCCTCCTGTTCTGGAAGTCGTTGAAGGGATCGGACAGATCGAAGGTGCTGTTGGCATGGTTCAGTGCGGTCCAGGTCTTGCCGCACCATTTGGGACCCTCTATGCACACGGCACCCATCGATGACATCAGCTCGGAGATCTCCCTGTCCACGAGGCGTGGGAAGTACCCGTCCATTGTGAGCGTCATGGATATAGTTACTATTCAGTAATTTATTATTGTTTCGATTCCGTTATTTTCCCAACTTCCAACCCGACGTTTTCCCAACTTCCAACCCGACGTTTTCCCAAATCCTGATGCCGGGCGTCCCGATGATGGAACCGTCCACGGACCCGGACGGCGACCCCTGTCACACCACCGTGAAGGAGTGGTCGAAGGATGTGAGGACCTCGCACCCGTCCTCGGTGATGAGGCAGGTGTCCTCGATCCTTATGCCGCCCACCCCGGGGATGTAGATGCCGGGCTCGGCGGACACGATGTTCCCCGCCTTCAGCACCTGCTCGGACTTGGAGTACACGGATATGGCCTGGTGCACGTCCATGCCTATGCCGTGGCCGAAGGAGTGGATGAACCTCCCCTTGAACTCCGAGCCGTCGATGATCTCCCTGGCGGCGACGTCCGCGGCGCTGGCGTTCGCCCCGTCGCGGTACTCCGCGATCCCGGCGAGCTGGGCCTCCAGGACGACCTCGTAGGCCCTCTCCAGGACCTCGGGGGGCCTCCCCAGGAACACCGTGCGGGTCATGTCCGAGCAGTACCTGTCGTACTTGGTGCCGAAGTCGAAGAGCGCCGCATCCCCCTTCCTGAGCCTGTAGTCGCAGGGCATGTGGTGGGGCTGGGACGAGTATGCCCCGAAGGCCGCGATGGTGTCGAAGGCGTTCCCGGTGCCGCCGAGCTCCCTCATGCGTGCGTCCATCCTGGCGGCCACCTCCTTCTCGGAGACCCCCTCGGACAGCATGTCGGGGATCTCCCCGGCCACCACGGAGGATATCCTGCAGGCCTCGCGGGTGGCGGCTATCTCCTTCCCGTCCTTCACGGACACCGTCTCGGAGATGGCCTTCCCGGCGTTCACGACCTCGATGCCCTCCGCCGTCTTCCTGACGTACTCCACCGAGGCGTAGGTGGCCGAGTTCACGTTGAACCCCACCTTCGCGCAGCCCCTCAGGGCGTCCCTGATGAGCTCGTCCCTCTCCTTGCGGTCGTGGTAGACGCGGACGTTGCCGACGCCGTCGTGGGCGCCCTCCTCCTCGAGCGTGCTGACGATGACGTCCATGGAGCCGTCCGACCTCACGATCGCCATCGAACCCTCGAAGGTGCCGGATTTCTGCTCGGTGAGGTACCAGAACGTCGAATCGAGGAAGGGGTCGCCGTCGTTCACTATCACGATGGCGTCCATCCCCTCCGCGTTGGAGATGAGCCTCTCGGCCCTGGATTCGGTCATGCCGGTGAATTCCCAACAGCGTAGATATTTCTAGCGAGGAACGTCCCTGGATGCGGTCGCCGCGGGACGCTCGACGGGATCGGAGGCGGAGGACCTCGGTCCTTGCGAACGGGATCTTGCCACGGAATGCTATCCCCGCCAGCACCACGTCGCCGCTCATGCCCATGTAGTACCTGCGGTCGTGGATCTGGGCGATGG
>CAYZSQ010000040.1:0-9830 GCA_964479785.1 uncultured Methanomassiliicoccales archaeon | reverse complement strand
CTGCGGACCTTCACCACGAGTCCGAGGTCGCACATCCTCTCCAGGTCGCGGCGGACCCCGGCGGCCGGGGTCATGTGCCTGGAGGCCAGCTGGTACACGTCCATAGGCTCGGCGGAGTTCACCAGGTCGGCGAGGATCTCCCTCTGGCGGGGGCTCAGGCCCGCCGTCCTCCGGTCGTCCCATGTCCCCTCGATCTCCGACATCTTGCGCCGCACATACCCCTCGAACCTGTCCGCGGCCTCCGATAAGACGTCCAGATTGAAGTCGATGAAGTAGGTGACGTCGTTGCCGTCCGTCTCGGACAGCAGGTAGGCGCTCTCATACCTCCCGCGGTGATCCATTATCGCCCTGGATATCGACAGGTACTCCACCGACGCGTACCCGCTGCGGAGCATGTGCCAGTAGAACAGCGACCTCGCCGTGCGCCCGTTCCCGTCCACGAAGGGGTGGATGTAGGCCAATGCGAAGTGCAGCATGATGGCCTTCACGATCGGATGGACGAACTCGCCGTCGTCGTTGGCGAACCCGCACAGGCCGTCGACCAGCTCCCCCAGGGTCTCATGGCCGGGAGGGACGTGGTAGGTCTCGCCGGTCAGCGCATCCCCGACGACGATCGAATCGTCCTCCCTGAAGCGTCCCTCGAAGCGCGGGTCGTCCAGCGTCCCCCTCGTCACGATGGAGTGGATCTCCCTGATCAGCCCGGGCGTGAGGTCGTCGCCCGAGTGCTCCTTGATGAAGCGCATCGCGTGGTAGTTGTTGAGGATCATCCTCTCGGACCTGTCGGAGGGGGCGATGCCCTCCCGCAGCATCCTCTTGGCCTCCCTGGTGGTCGTGGAGGCGCCCTCCAGCTGACTGGATGCTATGGACTCCTCCATGACCGAGCTCATCCGCATCATCAGCCTCCCCCTGTCGCCCGATCCCCCGTCCGGCACCAGTTCGTGGGACAGGCGCAGGTCCAGGTCGTGCAGGGCGCGGTGCGCATGGCCGGTGATGTTCCAGCGCAGGACCAGTCCGCCCAGGTCGGCGGTCCTCGCGGTGGCCTCCCTGTGGTGCTTCATGAGGGCCCACAGGACCTCCCTGGACTGCGGTCCGGTATCCCTGTACTCGAGATCGGACCAGTGGAGGTACCTGTCGTTGTACTCCCTGGCCAGCCTCGCGGTCTCGGGGTCGACCATCCCGGACAGGACGTCCTTGGTATCCGGGGGTTCATCGGGCCTCCTCATGTGACGGACATGGGGGTGTCCGATATTAACTTTACACTTTTGACGAAAATGTAAAGTTGGTGTAAAGTTGCGGAGAACCACCGATATGGGTGCGAATATGGCGGTTCAGTCCCTGGATTCCCTGTACTCCCTGCACCTCTCCAGGAACCTGGAGGCGAACTCGGGGTTGGAGTAGTAGTACAGATGGGGGAACCCGGCCAGCATCCTGCCGGTGTCGTGCATGCAGGCGTACTCCCTGCCGCCGGTCTTGACGGCCTTCCAGTCGGAGCCGCAGTTGTCGCTGTCCCAGTAGTGGAACTCGTGGCCCCTGACGCTCAGCTCCCCCTTGGTGACGCCGTCATCCTTCAGCGGGGTCAGGGTGGCGTATCCGAACCTCGTGAGCTTCCCGGTGTTCCTGACGGAGCCCGGGATGACGCCGCACATCCTGTGCATCCTCCCGTCGGAGCCCTCGATCTCGTCGTGGAGGTACATGAAGCCGCCGCACTCCGCGATTATAGGCATGCCCCTGGCGGCCTTGGCTCTGATGTCGTCGAGCATCGACGGGTTGGACTCCAACTCGGATGCGTGAAGCTCCGGGTATCCCCCGGAGAGCACGATCCCGTCCACATCCGGGAGCCTCTCATCGTCCATGGGCGAGAACCTGACGATCTCCGCCCCGCACCTCTCCAGGAGCTCCACGTTGTCCTCGTATGTGAAGCAGAACGTCTCGTCGTCGGCCAGGCCGATCCTGACTCCCTCCACCCTCCTGACCTCCGGCGCGCTGTACTCCAGATCGGGGGCCTCCCCGGCGATCCTCAGGAGCAGGTCCAGATCCAGGGTCCCCTCCAGGATGTCGGCCAGCCTGTTCAGCTTGTCCCTCAGCTCCTCTATCTCCGACGGAAGCACCAGGCCCAGGTGCCGGCTCTCCAGCACCAGGTCGGTGACCTTCGGCACGTAACCGATGGGCTCCACGCCCATCCTCCTGGCCTCGGGGGCGATGAGCTCGTAGACCCTCTGGGACATGTTGTTGAAGATCACCCCCCTGATGTTGTTCTCGGCGAACTCCAGGAACCCCTTCAGCACCGGTAGGACGGAGAGGCTGGCGCCTCTGCAGTTCAGCAGCAGTATCACGGGGATGTCCAGCTTCCTGGACACGTCGTGGGAGCTGGCCTCGGTGCCCAGCACCGACATGCCGTCGTAGAATCCCATGACCCCCTCCACCACCGAGATGTCGCAGGTCTCCGCCGTCCTGCCGAACAGGTAGCGGAGGGTGTCGTCCCGAACGAAGAACGCGTCCAGGTTCTTGGACCGGGCGCCGATGACCCTGGAGTGGAACATGGGGTCGATGTAGTCCGGGCCGCACTTGAAGGACGCCACCCTCAGCCCCCGGTTCACCAGCGCCTGCAGGATGCCGCAGGTCACCAGTGTCTTCCCGGAGCCGCTGGCGGGGGCGGCGACCATGAACCTGGGGAGCCTCATCCCTTCCTCACCACCGCGATGCACACGGGGTTCTGGCCGGTCATCAGGTGGTACCTGCCCAGGTGCCTGGCCCTGGCCACGGTGACGTTGACGAACTCCTCCTCCACCAGGCCCAGCTCCCTGATCACATCCAGGGTCTCGGCCATGGTCTCCACGGTGACGGAGTTGATCACCATCCTGACCTCCGGGTTCCTTTCCAGCAGGCACTCCACTATCCGCCTCAGGTTCCCGGAGGACCCGCCGATGAAGGCGTGGGTGGGCGCCGGGAGGTCCCCGAGGGCCTCCGGGGCGGTGCCCCTGACGACCTCCAGGTTGGGCACCCTGAACTTCCTCCTGTTGATCTCGATCAGATCGGCGGCCGCGTCCTCCCTCTCTATGGCGTAGACCCTGCCCTCGTAGGCGGCGAGGGCCATCTCCACCGACACCGAGCCGGTGCCGGCGCCTATGTCGTAAACCACGGAGTCGGGGCAGAGCTTCAGCTTGGCCACCGACAGCGCCCTGACCTCGCTCTTGGTCATGGGGGCGTCCCCGCGGGTGAACTCCTCGTCCGGGATGGACAGGGGGTTCCTCCTGTCGGGCTCCGGGTTCTCTATGAGTGCGACGCACAGGTCGCCGAAGCTCTCCGCCAGCACCTCGGAGGGGGTCCCGGCGAAGATCCTCTCCGTGGGGTACCCGAAGTCCTGGCCCACCGTCACCCTCACGTGGTTCAGGCCGTAGTCGAACAGCTGCCTGGCCATGGCGTGCACGGTGGACCCGTCCGAGAGAAGCGTGAACACCTTCGGACGGGTGCTGACCAGGTTGACGATGTTGCTCTCCCTGCCGTGGGAGCTGGTGAGGTACGCGTCCTGCCAGGCGGTGCCGGCCTTGGCGCACAGGTGGACGATGGACGATATGCCGGGCTCCACGGATATGTCGTAGGTCTCTGGATCCAGCTCGGCCAGCAGGCCCTTGGCGCCGCTGTAGAAGCCCACGTCCCCGGAGAGCAGTATCGCCACATTCCTATAGCGGGGGTTGTCCCCCAGATGCCTGACGATGGCGTCGGGCCTGTACTCCACCAGGGTGTCCCGCCCGGCGGAGTCCACAGACTCCAGCATCCTCTTGGCCCCGATCAGCAGGTCGGCGCCCGCCACTATGGAGGCGGAGCGCTCGGTCAGGTCCCCCGGACCCATCCCTATGCCGATGAGCGTGACCCTCCTCCTCGCGTCCCCGGGCCCCTCCGCCCTCTCCGGCATGGAGATGTCCAGCTCCCTGGCTATGAGCTCCCTGGCCTCGTCGTACCCCAGGCCCCGGTCCTCGGGGCGGTCCACCACCACCAGGGTGGCCCCGGCCCTCCTGGCGGCCCGGACCTTCTCGCCGAACCCGCCGGCGTCCCCGGAGTCCTTGGTGACCAAGAACTTGGCTCCTACCTGTCTCAGGGTGGCGGCGTTCACGTCCTCGCTGAACGGCCCCTGGGCGCAGATCAGGTTCCTGCCCTCGAACCCCAGGGCGGCGCACCTCTGCACCGACTCCAGGGTGGACAGCACCCTGGCCACCACCCTGTCCGGGTAGTCGGGTATCCTGGTGTACTCGGCCAGCTCGCCGGACCCGGTGGCGGCCAGTATCCTGCCCTCCCTGTCCTTCAGATAGTCCACCGCCTCGGCCACGCTGTTGACCCTGACGATGCCCTCCGAGGACTCCTCCGAGTCGGCCCTCCTGATCCTGATGAGCCGGGCCCCTGTCGCCTCGCACGCCTCGGCGATGTGCCTGGTGATGTTCACCGCGTAGGGATGTGTGGCGTCCACCACTATGTCAATGGCGGAATCCCGGATCACCTTGGCGATCCCCTCGGCGCCCCCGCAGCTGCCCACGCGGACGTCGATCCGGTCGCTGGGCTCCATGACCACCGCACCGTACTCGGTGGCCACCCTCACGTGGACGATCACCCCCTCGGAGGCCAGCCACTCGGCCAGCTCCCTGCCCTCGGTGGTGCCTGAGAAAACCAGTATGCGCTTCATGTCAAACGAACCTCGGTGCGATTGTCCTGCGGCAGACGGCCAGGGTCATCCCGTCCCGGGCGGTCTTCCTGATGATGAAGTCGTTTCCCCCCGACGCCCTGGCGGCGGAGCGCTCGCAGACGCAGTCCACGGATGTGACGGATTGGACGAAGTCCGAGGACGAGAACTCCCCCTCCACGGAGAGCAGCTCCCCGGAGGTGTAGAACATCGCCGGGGCCCTGAGGGTCCGGGCCAATGACACTATCGCCTCCTCGTCCCTCTTAAGGTCTATGCTGGCTATTGCGCCCACCCTCTCCGGGGCGATGCCCAGGTCCCCCAGGGCGGACATGATGAAATCCCGGAATGAATCGGGATTCGTGCCCCTCCTGCAGCCCACCCCGAGGACGACGTCCATGGGGACGAGGTTGAGCGTCCTTTCGAACGGCCTCCTCCCCGGGTCGGACGAGATGCAGACCCCGAACTCCCCCGAATCGGCCATGGTGATGCCGTCCGGGACCTCCCCGGACACGGGGATGTCGCTGCGGAATCCCACGAACCTGCCGTCCAGGACCCTGGCGGACACGTCCTTGGCCGTCTTCAGAGAGCATATCCTCAAATCGTTCAGGGTGGCGAAGGTGTCCACCGAGAACCTCCCGTTCAGGTCGGTGGCCGTTGTGATGACGGGTTCGGAGCCCATGCCCTCGGCGATCCTCTCGGTGAGGGCGTTGCAGCCGCCGATGTGCCCCGACAGCAGGGCTATGGCCCATCTGCCGTGCTCGTCCATGGCCACCACCGCCGGGTCCCTGTCCTTGCTCCGGACGAAGGGTGCGATGTACCTCACCGCTATGCCCAGGGCGCCGATGAACACGATGGCGTCGCATTCCTCGAAGGACTCTCCGGTCCAATCCCGGACGGATCCCTCTATCCTTTGTATACCTAAATCGTCGGAGGACGTCCTGCAGAACAGCTCGATATCCTCCTCTTTGAGAACCTCCGCCAGCCTAATTGCCGTGCGGCACCCGTTGGTGGAGAACGCCACCGCCCGGATCCTCATGTCCGGCCCCCGTTGGCTTCCCTGATCTCGTCCAGCATCACATCGGCCAGGGAGGTCTTGCCCAGCAGGCCGTACGCGGAGGAGAACATCACCGCCGACGTCCTGATGGCGCCGCCGGTGCGGTGGTTCATGTGGAACTCCACCTTGTCCATGAGCAGCCTGGAGACCTCCGGTATCAGACCGGCCCGGTCCAGGACCTCCAGGGCGTCGTCCGTCGATATGCATTTCATAATCTCCCTGACGGTGTCCGCATCGGCACCGGCCAGGGCGGCGTTGGACGCCAATATCTCCATCCTGGCGTCGGCCTCCCGGGAGTGGGTGTTCATGATGCCCCCGGCCACCTTAACCAGCTTGCCCAGGTTGGACACCAGGACCACGTCCACCTTGAGCTCGCAGGCATGGTCGAGCATCTGGCCGACGAAGTTGCTGCACTTCACGGCCAGGTCGGAGTCCACGCCGGGGATGCCGTCGCTGAAGTCCTTGCCGTAGTTGCCGGGGACCACCAGCAGTACCCTGGCGCCCTCGGCGGCCCGCATGTTCATCTCGGCGCGGATGGTGTCCACGATGGCGGTCTCGCTCATGGGCTCCACTATCCCGCTGGTGCCGAGGATGGATATCCCGTCCACGATGCCCAGCCTGGGGTTGAACGTTTTCGAGGCGATGTCCCGTCCCTCCGGGACCGAGATGACCGCCGACAGACCGCCTGTGTAGCCGCATGCGGAGGACACGTCCTCCAGCGCCTCCCTGATCATGCTCCTGGGCACCCTGTTGATCGCCGCGTTCCCGGGGGGCTGGTCCAGTCCCTTTCTGGTCACCCTTCCGACCCCCTCGCCGCCGTCGATGACTATTCCGGAGGCAATCTTCCTGACCTCGGAATACACCAGCGCGCCGTGGGTGGCGTCGATGTCGTCCCCTCCGTCCTTGCGCACGGCGCACCTCGCGGAGTCCCCGCCGAGAACCAGATTCTCCACCGGCAACTCCAGAACTATCCCCTTCGGCGTGCATATCTCGACCCTGTCCACCCGAGTCTGCGACAGCAGTGCCAGCGCGGCGGCCTTGGACGCCGCGGCGGCGCAGGTGCCGGTGGTGTGGCCCCGTCTGAGCCTCTTGTTGTTGACGAAAACGTACAGGTCGGATTCCGAAGTCATGTGAAGCACCTGTCCGGACCAGCATGGACAGGGTACCGGATTTGACAGTTGGATGGATACGCCAAGTTATAATAGTTGGCTTGTTATCGCAATCCCACTCATCGGAGAGCGCTAAAATGACTGGCAAACTGTACGGCATCGGAGTGGGTCCCGGGGATCCGGGACTGCTCACCCTGAGAGCCAAGGAGGTCCTGGAGGGGGCCGGAGTGGTCGCCTACCCCGTCAAGAGGATGGGGGAGGGCAGCGTCGCACTGGACATCATCATGCAGGTGGTGGACATCTCGGAGAAGAGCATCGAGGAGTTCCTCTTCAGCATGGACCCGGACGACTCCGTCAGGGAGAGGTGCAGGGCGGACAACCTGGACAAGATGTGCAGGCTCCTGGACAACGGGGAGGACATCGCCATGGTCACCCTGGGGGACGTGGGCGTCTACAGCACCTACATGTACATAGACCGCCAGATCAGGGAGAGGGGATATCAGACAGAGGTCATCCCCGGGATACCGTCGTTCTGCCACGGCGCCGCCCTGGCCGGCATCCCGCTGATGATCGGCAACGAGGGCTTGGCCGTCGTCCCCGTGGCCAAGGAGAACTCCGAGCTCCTGGAGGACGCCCTCGACAACTACGACAACATCGTGGTCATGAAGGCGTTCAAGTCCATCGACAGGCTGGCGGAGATGATGGAGTCCAAGGGCATCCCCCTGGACAGGGCCACCGTCCTGAGCAACGTGGGCCTGGAGGGGGAGTACATAGGGCCCATGGTCCCGGACCGGGAGTACGGTTACTTCACCACGGTCATAATCAAGAGGAAGGGGTGAGAGCGGATGATATCGTTCATAGGTGCGGGCCCGGGGGACCCCGAGCTCCTGACAATCAAAGGCAAGAGGCTCATCGACCAAGCCGACGTGATCATCTACGCCGGATCCCTGGTCAACCCGGAGGTCCTGGCGGACCACAAGGAGGGGGCCAAGATCTACAACAGCGCCCTCATGGACCTGGACGAGGTGATCCAGGTGATGGAGCAGGCTGAGAGGGATGGTAAGACGTGCGTCCGCGTGCACACAGGCGACCCCGCCGTCTACGGGGCCCACAGGGAGCAGATGGACAGGCTGGACGCCCTCGGCATAGAGTACGAGGTGGTCCCCGGGGTGTCCTCGTTCCTGGGCACCGCCGCCGTCCTGAAGAGGGAGTACACCATGCCCGGCAAGAGCCAGACGGTGATCCTCACCAGGATGGAGGGCAGGACCCCCATGCCGCCGGGGGAGAAGCTCACGGACCTCGCCAGGCACCACGCCTCCATGGTCATCTTCCTGTCCATAGGCTTCATGGACGAGATGGTGAGGCAGCTGGAGGATGGGGGATACGAGCCCACCACCCCAGTGGCCGTGGTGTACAAGGCCACGTGGCCGGACCAGAGGATCGTCACCGGCACCCTGGCGGACATCGCCCAGAAGGTGAGGGATGCCGGCATCAAGAAGACCGCCCTGACCGTGGTCGGGGACTTCCTGGGTGACGAGTACGAGCTGTCCAAGCTCTACGACAAGCACTTCACGACGGAGTTCCGTCAGGGGAGGGAGTGACGTGGCGGGCAGGCTCCACGTGGTGGGGTTCGGCCCCGGCGGCCGGGAGCACATGACGTTCAAGGCCGCCCAGGCGATCCAGGACGCCGACGTGGTCACCGGCTACACCACATACATCAACATGCTGATGCCCATATTCCCGGACAAGGAGTACAGGGCCACCGGCATGATGAGGGAGGTGGAGAGGTGCAGGATGGCCATCGAGGACGCCATGTCCGGGAAGGACGTGGCCATCGTCAGCAGCGGGGACTCCGGCATCTACGGGATGGCCGGCATCGTCTACCAGCTGGCGGACGAGATGGGCGCCGACATCGAGATAGACACCGTGCCCGGCATGACCGCCGCCTCCACGGCCGCGTCCGTCTTGGGAGCGCCGCTGATGCACGACATCGCGATCATCAGCCTCTCCGACCTGATGACCCCCATAGAACTCATAATGAGGAGGGTGGAGTGCGCCGGGGAGGGGGACTTCGTGGTCTGTCTGTACAACCCCAAGAGCAAGACCCGCACCGGGTACCTGGACGACGCCCGGAGGATACTGCTTAAGTATCGCTCCCCGGAGACCCCGGTGGGCATCGTCAGGAACGCCGGCAGGGAGGACGAGAGCAAGCAGGTCACCACCCTGGGGGACCTGGACAAGGCCGAGGTGGACATGTTCTCCATCGTGATCATCGGCAACTCCCAGACGTACGTGTCGGACGGGAGGATCATCACCCCCAGAGGGTACAGGATCGGGGATGAGTGAATGGCGATCGAGATAGTGAGGCCGGAGGACATCGAGAGGCGCAGCATGCAGATCATCACCTCCGAGCTGAACGGCAGGACCTGGCCGGAGCCCCAGTTCTCCATCGTGAAGAGGTGCATCCACACCTCGGCGGACTTCGACTACGCCGACAACCTGACCTTCTCCGAGGGCGCCGCCGAGACGGGGGTGAGGGCCATCAGGGAGGGCGCCCACATCGTCACGGACACCAAGATGGCCGCCTCGGGGATCAACAAGAAGAAGCTGGGCTCCTTCGGCGGCCAGGTACACTGCTTCATCAGCGACGACGACGTGGCGGCCGAGGCCAAGGAGAGGGGCTGCACCAGGGCCACCGTCTGCATGGAGAGGGGGGCGGAGATCGCCAGGGACCATCCGGTCATCTTCGCCATCGGCAACGCCCCCACGGCGCTGGTGAGGCTCTGCGAGCTCATCGACTCGGGGGAGGTCAGGCCGGCGCTGGTCATCGGCGCCCCGGTGGGCTTCGTCAACGTGGTGGAGTCCAAGGAGATGCTGATGGAGAGGGACGTCCCCTACATCGTGCCCAGGGGCAGGAAGGGGGGCTCCAACATCGCGGCCACCATCTGCAACTCCATGATCTACTACAGGGGCTGAGCTCCGGCCGTGGATTCCA
>CAYZSQ010000039.1:0-10057 GCA_964479785.1 uncultured Methanomassiliicoccales archaeon | reverse complement strand
TGCGGCAGATGCATCGCGGTGTGCCCTGTGGGGGAGGACTCCGGACCACCGCCCACCCCGGAGTGCGTCGGGCGGATCAGGGGCTACGTGAGGCCCCGGCGAGCCCGATACCATCATATCCCCGGAAGCAATCGGACGGACGGGGCTGGGGTTGTCAAGCTAGGTCAAAGACGCAGGACTTAGGATCCTGTCCTTAGTGGTTCGTGGGTTCAAATCCCACCCCCAGCACCTCGATTCTCCGACATGTTGCCGCGATCCGTCCCACTGGCATCCTCTCCTACTTTTAACTGGTGAAAAGTAGATTGATTCCTACTTTTCACTAGTTAAAAATAGATTTATACCGCTGGAGGCATCCATATCCGATGAAGCGGAAGATGACCGGCGTCCTGGCCGAATGGAGACGGGACCCACGTAGAACCGGGATGGTGGTGTCAGGTATGCGCCAGATAGGCAAGACCTACACCATCGACGAGTTCTGCAGGGAGAACTACAGGAACTACCTGCGGCTGGACTTCAGCACCGACCGCGGTGCGGCGACCCTGTTCGAGGACGACATCGATGCGGACGCCGTCTTCGAGAAGATAGGTCTGCGCCACCCCG
Source organism: uncultured Methanomassiliicoccales archaeon (assembly GCA_964479785.1). Classification (GTDB taxonomy): domain Archaea; phylum Thermoplasmatota; class Thermoplasmata; order Methanomassiliicoccales; family Methanomethylophilaceae; genus Methanoprimaticola. Next base: position 9,457 of record CAYZSQ010000039.1, on the reverse strand, counting down.
GATTCAGGATCGAAGAGGGGGAGTCGGTCATCTTCCTGGACGAGATCCAGCTCTGCCCTGACGCCAGGGCGGCGATCAAACCACTGGTCAGCGACGGGTCGGTGGACGTGATAGCCAGCGGATCGGCCCTGGGGGTCCTGGGGCTGAAGCGCGCCTCGGGACTCCCGGGATTCTGGACCGACGGGACCTGGGAGAACACCGCCCGCAACGAGTTCGTCCTCCAGGGTCCCAGGGAATCCGCCGGCGACGTGGGGAGGATGATCTCCGAATCGCTGGAGAGGGGGAGGGGGCGCGTGTCCCCCCTGGGATACGAGAGGGTCGTCCCGATGAACCCCCTGGACTTCGAGGAGTACCTGTGGGCGGTGGGCTTCCCGGAGGAGGACACGGCGTCCATCAGGCGCCACATCGTCGAGGGGGAGCCCTTCGGCGCCGGAACGCTGGCGGCGCTGATGGCGCACTATCGCAGCTACATGGTCATCGGGGGGATGCCGAGAGCGGTCCTGGCCTCCATGGACCGTCACGACACCGGTGGCGTCAGGAGGGAGCAGTCGACCATCATGGACGGCTACGCGGCCGACGTGAACAGATACGCCCCGGAGGCCATCAGGGTGCCGGTGAGCAACTGCCTGGCCTCCGTACCCCGCAACCTGAACAAGAGGAACAAGAAGTTCAGGTTCTCCTCGGTGGACGGGAAGCAGAACGTCGGATGGAGGGAGTATGCGGACCCGCTCTCCTGGCTGGACTCCTCCGGGATCGTCACCGTCTGCAGCGGCCTGACCCATCCGGAGAGGCCGCTCGAGTCCAACGTGGGGAGGGACTTCAAGGTGTACATGGGCGACACGGGCCTGTTGATGTCCAGGCTCCAGCCCTCGGACGCCTACGCCCTGGCCGGAGGGGAGCTGGGGATCAACTCGGGCGGGATGACCGAGAACTCCGTGGCCAACATGCTCAGGGACTGCGGCCTGGACCTGTACTACTTCGCCAGGGACAGCACCTCCGACGGCAGGACGGACAGGATCGAGGTGGACTTCGTGGTGGAACTGGGCACGGACCTGGCCGCCATCGAGGTGAGATCGGGCAGAAATGGAAGATCCAGGTCCCTGAACAGACTGATGAACGACGAGAGGTACTCCATGTACGACTTCGGCAGGTTCCTGCGGCTGTCCCCCTCGGACATCTTCGTGGACGGGGAGGGGGTGGAGCACTACCCGCTCTTCGCCGCGGCCTTCCTCGACTCCCTGTGCGAGATGCCCCCCATGGAGTTCCCCGGGTACTCGGAGCTGGACCTCCGACGTCCGGACCGCGTCGCCGACGACAGTTCTTTAACGCCCTCACCCATCCCATCGGCGTTATGGCAGTCCCGCTCCGCATCATCAGGCTCACCATGGCCATAGACGAGGGAGACCACCGCGCCTACGAGCAGCTGAAGGCGTTGGCCCGCACCGACCCCGACGCCAGGCGCGTCCTCAAGACGGTGAAGGAGCCCCCCAGACCCGCCTCCAAGGCGCCCGCGGTCGGCACGCCCCCGGCGCCGAAGCCTGAGACCACCGAGCAGACCGCCGAGAGGGCCAGGTCCGGGGACGCCGCGGCCATCGCATCGCTGCGGAAGAGGGCGGAGTACGAGGACTCCGCCGCGCAGTCCGCCCTGGGCCTGGCACTGGTCCGCAGCGACCCGGACGAGGCCAGGAAGTGGCTCATCAGGTCCCACAGGGTCCCGGAGTCCATGGAGGCCCTGAGGCGCATGGCCTCATCCGGCGACGCCGAGGCGAGGAAGTGGCTGGAGGAGCAGGAGGGCACCGCGAAGGCGGCGACCGAGAGCAGGCCCGTCAGGAACGAGCTGGGATACTACAAGCCGCCCACCAAGCACACCAACCCCCGGATCGGGGACGTGTTCAGGCTCAACGACGCCAAGCTCAACACGGGCGTCACCAACTCGATGGTGGTCATCAAGGAGAAGAAGGGCGAGTACGTCACCGTCTGGACCGTCACCAGGGACCCCGGCAAGAGGAAGGGGGTCATGCTCCTGGAGCCGTCCCTGGCGGGGTTCGCCACCGCGCAGATCTACGTTCTGACCGACACCGACAGGGTCCTCAGGAAGGACGGCCTGGCGGAGTACAAGGGCTCCCTGGGGCCGAAGGACATCCAGCAGTTCAGGCTCTCCCACCGATCGCGGCGGATACCATGAGATCGGCGATACTGGCGCTTCCCATACTGGCCGGCGTCCTCTGGGGGACGGTGGGCGTCTTCGTGCGGATACTGTCCGACCAGGGCATGGACAGCTACACGGTGGTGTTCGTCCGGGTGCTGTTCTCCACGCTGATGATGCTGGCCCTCATCCTGGCGGCGGACCGCTCCATGCTGAGGCTGAGGGCCAGGGACATCCCGCTGATGTTGCTCTGCGGGCTGTCCATGGTGTGCCTCAACCTGTTCTACACCGTGTCCATCGAGATGATGTCCCTGTCCTTCGCGGCGGTGCTGCTGAGCATGTGCCCGGTGTTCATGCTGATCATGGCGGCGGTGCTGTTCGGGGAGAGGATCACCGGCCTGAAGACCCTCTGCATAGGGGTGTCGGTGGCCGGATGCGTGCTGGTCAGCGGCGCGCTGGAGGACGGCGGGTCGGTGTCCGGCGCGGGGGTGGCGGCCGGACTGGCCGCGGCGTTCTTCTACGCCCTGTACGGGATAGCGTCCAAGAGGGCCGGGGCCGACGGATACAGCACGTACACCATCCTGTTCTACGGCCTGGTGGTCTCCACCCTGGCGATGCTCCCGCTGTCCGACCTGGGCTCGGTGGCCTCCTATGTGTCGGGAGGGGCCGGGAACGTCGCGTTCCTGCTGCTCCACTCGGCCCTGGCGACGTTCCTGCCGTACATACTGTACACCATGGCCATGGTCAGGAGCGAGGCGGGGACCTCGTCCATCCTGGCGGCCTGCGGGGAGCCTGTGGCCGCCGCGGCCTTCGGATTGCTGCTGTTCTCCGAGACCCTCAGCCCGGCCATGGTCCTGGGCATGGCACTGGCGGTCGGGGCCATGGCGGTGATCTGCATGCCCCACAGGCACGGGGGATCGACGAGAGCGAAAGGTTGAGCACAGGGCCTCTGGGATCGGCGGTGTGTCCGCGTCGGCGGTCGCGAAGGGATGGGAGAATCCCGCCGGATGGCGGGTAACTGGTTTGGACGGGCCGGAGCCCGTCGGGATCAGTAGGAGACGCCCTCCCAGAGCATGGCGTTGGCGACCTTCTCGAATCCGGCGATGTTGGCTCCGGCGACCAGGTTGCCCTCCATGCCGTACCTCTTGGCGGCCTCGGCGGAGTCCTTGTAGATCGTGGCCATGATGTCCTTCAGCTTGGCGTCGACCTCCTCGAAGGACCAGGACAGCCTGGCGCTGTTCTGGCACATCTCCAGGGCGGAGGTGGCCACACCGCCGGCGTTGGCGGCCTTGGCGGGTCCGAAGAGGACGCCGGCCTTGTGGAAGGCGGCGATCGCGCCGGGTGTGCTGGGCATGTTGGCGCCCTCGGCGACGGCGAAGCATCCGTTGGCGATGAGGGTCTCGGCGTCCTTCTCGTCCAGCTCGTTCTGGGTGGCGCAGGGCAGGGCGATGTCGCAGGGGATGGTCCAGATCCCCTTGCCCTCGTAGTACTTGGCGGAGGGCCTGCGGGCGGCGTACTCGGTGAGCCTCTGCCTCTTGACCTCCTTGACGTCCTTGAGGAGGTCGAGGTCGATGCCCTCGGGGTCGTGGACGTATCCGTTGGAGTCGGAGACGGCGACCACCTTCCCGCCCAGCTGGTGGACCTTCTCGGTGGCGTAGATGGCGACGTTGCCGGATCCGGAGATGACGACGGTGGCGCCCTTGAAGGACTTGCCGTTGGCCTTCAGCATCTCGTCGGTGAAGTAGCACAGGCCGTACCCGGTGGCCTCGGTCCTGACCAGGGATCCGCCGGCTCCGATGGCCTTTCCGGTGAGGACCCCGGTGAAGTCGTTCCTGATCCTCTTGTACTGGCCGTACATGAACCCGATCTCCCTTCCGCCGACTCCGATGTCGCCTGCGGGGACGTCGGTGTCGGGGCCGATGTGCCTCTGGAGCTCGGTCATGAAGGACTGGCAGAAGCGCATGACCTCGGCGTCGGACTTGCCCTTGGGGTCGAAGTCGCATCCTCCCTTGCCTCCGCCGATGGGGAGGGTGGTGAGGCTGTTCTTGAAGATCTGCTCGAAGCCCAGGAACTTCAGGATGGACAGGTTGACGGAGGGGTGGAACCTGAGTCCGCCCTTGTAGGGGCCGATGGCGGAGTTGAACTGGACGCGGTAGCCGCGGTTGACCTGGACCTTCCCGGAGTCGTCGACCCACGGTACGCGGAACATGACGACCCTCTCGGGCTCCACGAGCCTCTCGATGATCCCGTTGGCCTGGATCTCGGGCCTGGCCTCGATGACGGGCTGGAGGGACTCCAGGACCTCCTCGGCGGCCTGGAGGAACTCGGGCTGGTCTGCGTTGCGCTGTTTAAGACCGTCGAAGACGGTCTTCAGATACTCGTTCGTTATTGCCATTTGAGTCACCTGTGAAGGACAAATGTCCATTCGACGAACCTAAACATTCAACTTCGTCTATATATGCGAAACGGATACGGGCGACGGAATGCGTAGATTTTAGGGGTTTTGACTGCGAAATTATATGTTTTTGCTACGATATCATTCAAATATCTATATAATTCATAATTGTTTAGACATTTGTATTGATGGGTTTTCCGAGTCACTTGATATAAAGGGTGTTGTGTCGGTCGATATTTGTCTAACGGCCTCCGCGGAGCGCCCTGAGGGGGGTCCGGGACCCCTCCGACAACGTTGCGGGGGACCGTTCAGATAACGGCGTTAAGGAGAACCGCCCGGCTCCCCCGGAGGGCTTCCGGAGGACCGGGCGCATAGGTTTGGAGGCTGTCAGGAGGCCTGCAGGCCGTCGGCGGCGGGCGCGGTGGCGGCAACGGCCGCCATAGGTGGTAGGTCCTCCGCGGCGGGCAGGGCGTCCTTGAGGATCACATGGGGCCTGCCGTCGTCGTCCACGATCTTGGCCTTCACGCCGTAGACCGTGGAGAGGTTGTCCTCGGTGATGACCTCCTCCGGGGTGCCCACGGCGAAGATGCTGCCGTTGTGCATCAGGATGATCTCGTCGGAGAACTTGGCGGTGATGCTGATGTCGTGGCTGATCATGATGGTCAGGATGTCCTTCTTCACCGTCAGCTCCTTCAGCATCCTGGTCACGTCCAGCTGGTGACGGATATCCAGATTGGACGTGGGCTCGTCCAGCAGCAGTATCCTCGAGTCCTGGACCAGGCCCCTGGCCAGCATCACCTTCTGGTGCTGCCCTGCTGACAATTGGTTGAACGGCCTCATGGCCAGATGGGGGATGCCCAGCATCTTCAGGGTGTCGTAGACCACCTCCAGGTCATGGTCCAGGGTCCCCCACTTCGAGTGGGGGTGCCTCCCCATCAGGACGGTGTCCACCACCGTCAGCGGGAAGGAGTCGTTGGCCGAGTACGGCACGTACCCCACCTCCTTGGCCATCTCCTTGATGGTGTAGTCCCTCACGTCGCGGTCGTCGATGAACACCGATCCGCCCCTGGGCTCCAGTATCTTGTTTATGCAGTGTATCAGGGTCGACTTGCCGACCCCGTTGGGCCCGAGGATCGACACCAGCTTGGACCCGTCCAGGTCCACGGTGATGTCCTTCAGCACGGGCACGCTGCTGTACGCGAACTCCACTCCGTCTATCCTAAGCTTCATCTATTGCCTCCTCAGAATCTGTTGACCACCCTTTCCAGGATGTAAAGCGCTCCCGCCGCCCCGAACAGGGGCTGCGGGATGAATTCCACGTTCATCATCGACGGGAAGCGCAGGTCCACGCCCCTCAGGCAGTGGCCCGAGCGCTCATGGATCTGGACGGTGTTCCCGTCTGTGCAAAGTATCTCGACGTAGTCCGGCTCCTCGGCGCCCAGGGCCTCCGGCATGCCGATCTCTTCCAGGAACGACGCCGTCAGCGCCTCGGCCCTTGGATGGGGGATGCCGTTGAACCTCACCGACCTGGGGACCATCTGCAGGTTCTCGTAGAAGAACCTGGCCAGCGGGTACGCTATGGAGGGCTCCGCGTCTATGGCGTAGCCGAAGGTGTCCGTGTCGAACCTGGCGGCCATCATCCTACGGTACGCCCTCCTCTTGACCGAGTCCACGTACGCCAGGGCGGGCGCGGGGTCCCTGCCCGTGAGCTCCGCCACCCCTCTGATCCAGTCCTCGGTGGCGGCGAAGCCCACCGGGGAGTACTCCGGCAGATACACCTGCGCCCCGTAGCGGCTGCGGTAGAGGTCGGCGGTCTCGGCGGCATATTCCGGGCAGACGGCGATGGCGTACTGCGCCCTGACCGAATCCCTGAGCTCCGCCGAGGAGCTCCCGGCGCCCACGCAGCAGATGACGCGGATGCCCATGAGCCCCAGGATGCGGGACATCTCCTCGTTCACGGACTCCCAGTCCTTCTGCAGCAGGTGGTTCCCCAGGAGGACGGCGGTGCCCTCCTCGGTGGGCAGGGCGGGCGGGTCCATCTTCTCCAGCACCCTCCGGAGCGTCAGGTCTATGCCGACGCTGATGGGCCTGGAGCTGAGGTCGGCGTCGAGGACGATGGCCCTGTCCGCCAGGCCGGCGGAGTCGATGGCCTTCTGGCAGTCGTCCCCGATCAGGGACGCCCCAGGGGAGCAGACCACGGCCACGAAGCCGGGGTCCCTCTCCCGGATGTAGTCCAGGGCGTCCTTCACCCTGTCGTAGGCCCCGTAGATGTAGTCGCAGGGCTCCAGGTCGGTGCAGGGTATGCGGGACCCGCCCCTGTAGAAGGGCGTGGACATGTTGATGCTTGGGTCCCTGCGGGGGTAGACCTTCATGGTCAGGGCCCCCAGATTCTTCCTGCAGCCGTCCGGCCCGTGCATCAGCACCGCCGAGTCGGTTATGCCCTCGACGGCCATTGTGACGCCGAAGAACCCGTCGGGTTTGACGATCATCTCCCCGCCTCCCCGTTCCTGTCGGCATTGGTGCCGATCATCGCCGCCATGGCTTCCCTGGCCTCCTTCGGCATTGATTTCAGAGCCTCCGCCATCCCGGCGGGCATCTTGTCGGGCATCTTCCCGGATGCCAGAGCAGCGGCCACCGCCGGGGGCATGCCCTTCGGGGCGCTCTCGGAGGTACCGGGCCTCGCGCCCGGCGGCGGGCCTCCGAACATCCCCGCGGGACGGGACCACAGGGCCTCCGCCTCCGGACCGCCCCAGCTGTGCCAGCCGGCGGTTTTGCATCCGACCATCAGCGTGTGGTAGTAGTCGAGGCAGTTGATCGACGCCAGGTGGGTGAAGCACTGGTAGGCGGCGCTGAACTCCTTCATCTGCTGACCGCCCCATCCTATTATGGCGCCTCCGATCACCATGTCCGGGTCGTCGGCGTCCACCATGGCGCGCACCTCCATGACGTTCCTGGTCCTGACCGTGGGTATGACGTCGTCGTACCTGGACGGGTCCCGGCGGAACCCTCCGCCGCCCATCCTCATCTCCAGCACGAACCTGTGGCGGATCTCCACCCCGACGTCCAGCAGGGCCTCGATGACCCAGTCGTCGCTGGAGAACACCCCTGAGACCACGTCGAAGACCTTCCCCTCGAAGAAGGGGCGGTGCCTCTCCACGGCCTCGCGGTACCGCCTCTCCATGTCGGCGATGACCTCCGCCGCCCTCTCCTCGATCCCGAACTCCCGGCCCACGGCCTCCACCCAGCGGACGGTCTCGCCGTATCCCCTGGGGAGGGGCATCCCGAAGACCCTCATGCCCTTGGCCCGCATGGCCGCGGCCATGGCCTCGTCGGTCTCGTTGTCGAACACCTTGACGTTCAGGAGGCACCTCTTGCACCCGACCACCTCCTCCAGGGAGGTGTCGTCGAAGATCTTGTGCACCCTGGAGAACCCGAGCTCACCCAGGAGAGCCTCCACCCACTGCCCGTTCCTGCCGGCGCCGTAGATGATGAAGTTGTCGTCGATGACGTTGGCCTCCATGGCCGTGGGCTCCACTCCCTCGTCTATGAGCCCGATGATCTGGTCCATGGCCATGGTGCGGCCGTCCTCCGAACCACCGGTCAGGTTGCCGTCGGCCTTCACCAGCAGCAGGTTCAGCCCGGGGTACTCGGCCTCCATCTCCTTCTTGATCAGGTCCAGGTTGTCCCCGATCATGCCGGGGACGCAGGTGGTTATGATCATTATCACCCTCTTCCCGGCATCGGCCTCCCTGCGGATCATCGCCCTCAGATCGTCGTGGCCGCCGAAGATCGAGGAGTCGTTGGTCATCCTGGTGGACTGGATGTTGTTCCTCAGCTTGGGAACCGACTGCGGGTTCGTGCCCATCTCTGTGAGGAAGTGCACGTCCTGGGTGTGGGACATCACATAGCCGCAGCTGGCCGGCCCGTGGATTATTATGGGCAGGTCGTTCACCCTGCCGGCGCCGAACACCGCCCCGCGGCTGGCGCAGGAGCCCTTCTCCGTGCGCTTGGCCTTGCAGCGGCAGGCGTCTCGGGAGTAGGCCTCCGCCAACGGGATCTCCCTGCCGGCGGCCATGTGGTTGAGCTGCTCGTCGTTCAGGGGGCGGGGGAGGTACAGCTCCCTCCTGCCCTCGCTCAGGTCTATGACGTCCTGTGCCAGGTCCCTGTATATGCCTGCGGGCTCGGAATCGGGGAAGGCCTCGGACACCGTCCTCCCGGCCCTCTCCGCATCCAGGAACTCCCTGGAGCGGGGCATGTCCGCCACTATCGGGAGGCCCACGGCGTCGGCGAACCTCCGGACGATCTCCCCCTCGTTCTCCACGTTCCTCCTGTTGAGGATCAGCCCGGCCACCCTGGGCCGGTCGGTCCCGAAGTTCAGCAGGCCGCGGAGGATGTTGTTGGCCGCGTACAGGGCCATGAACTCCCCGGAGGTGACGATGTAGACCGCATCAGCATACTCGTTCCTCATGGGCACGGCGAACCCGCCGCACACCACGTCCCCCAGGACGTCGTAGAGCGTGATGTCCCTCTCGATGTCCTCGACGCCCAGCTTCTCCAGGACGTCGAACGTCGTGAGGATCCCCCTGCCGGCGCACCCTATGCCGGGCTCCGGCCCGCCGGCCTCGATGCACAGTACCCCCTCGGATCCTGTCAGCATCACGTCCTCCAGTTTCCTCTGGGGAGCCGGGGTCTCGCGCACGTAGTCCAGGACGGTGGTCTGGTCCCTCCCGTCTATCAGGAACTTCGTAGAGTCGTGCTTCGGGTCGCATCCGATCTGCATCACCCTCTTCCCGGCCTTGGCCAGGGAGTAGGACAGGTTGGACGAGGTCGTTGATTTTCCGATTCCTCCTTTTCCGTAAATAGCGATCTGCAACATAGCTGGCGGTGTATGTTGGTAATATTTTATTAGTTTTGGT
>CAYZSQ010000038.1:0-10134 GCA_964479785.1 uncultured Methanomassiliicoccales archaeon | reverse complement strand
ACGACAGCTTTCCGGTGCTGGTCTCCAGGATCCCGAACCAGGCGGTGACGAACATCCCCTCGTCGTTGTTGCGGCAGAGCGAGTCGTTCACGCCGGAGACGATATCCTCCGGGGGCGTCCCGGGTCCGGTGCCACTCTCCAGCAGCGACTTGGTCACGGCCATGAACAGGGCCGCCGGCATGCCCTTGCCGGACACGTCCCCGATGGCCACGGCCAGATGGTCGTCGCTCACCTTGAAGAAGTCGTAGAGGTCCCCTCCCACGTACTTGGCCGCGATCATCGCGCCGTGTACATCCACGCCCATCCCTGAGACGGAGTCGAAGTTCTTCGGTATCAGGGACTCCTGTATGGTCCTGGCCACGCCCAGCTCGGAAATGTAGGCCTCGCGCGCCGAGTTGAGGTTGCGGATGTCCTCGATGTACGTCTTGATGTCCTCGGTCATCTCCACCAGGGACCTGGCCAGCACCCCCACCTCCGAGTTATAGTCCCTGTACTTGCTGTACTCATCCACGGTGGTCTCGTAGCTCATCCCCTCGCGGTCCCCTCCGACGAAGTTCCGGGCAGCCTGGGAGATGTCCCACAGCGGGATGGATACGCGCCTCTCCACGTACCACAGGAGGGCGGTCGCCACGGCGAAGAAGGCCAGGGTGGTCGCGCCCATGTAGAAGACCGCGGACAGCTCGTTCCCATGGTCCAGTATGTCCGCGAGGATTCCGTTGTACGCGGCGAATCCGGAGACCAGGCCGAATGACAGTCCGATGACGATGAAGATCACGATTATCCGCTCGATGATGATCCCGTCGAAGCCGCACCTCTTGATGCCGAGGTAGGAGTCGTCCTCGTCGTAGGCGGTCACGGGCTTGGTCAGGAAGAAGAAGACGAGGGCGTAGCTGATGGCCATGGGTTCATAGACGGATTCGGAGTGCTCGAGCGCCGGCACAATAAGCCAGGCCATCATGCCTATGATCAGGGCGATGTCGAAGACCAGGGGGTTGATCCTCGACCTGAAGTCATCCCTCTGGAACATCCTGTGCGGAGAGTAGGGCCTCACGCCCAGGTACCTGAGGATGATGATCGCCGCCATCCCGAACACCAGGGAGAACGAGATCACCGACAGCATGATGGAGAGGTCATCGTATCCCATCTCGAACGTCCCGTACAACAGGCTGTAGGTGTAATTGTACAGTACCGTGTAGACGACGGCGGTGGCAGTCATCACCAGGATGAATTTGACCACGTTGTGGACGGTGCCCAGCGACGGGCAGCTGTCCTCGTTGGTCCAGCGGAGGGCGGTGCTGTACCACATACGGTACGGTATGTAGGAGACGATGAACGTGGTGAACAGGTCCAGGGCGACCAGGTCCAGGGGGTTGCCGTCGTACAGGTTGGTGAACAAGCTGACCGTGTCCACGCCCAGGGATGCGAAAGGGCCGAACAGGATGCCCAGGACCAGGCTGATCGAGAGATGCGGCCTGAGGTACGAGGACAGGTCGAGGGCCATGGCCGCGACCACGAACACCGTCGTTATGACCACCGAGAGTACGTAGATCCTGACTGCTCTGCGGAGGTACATGCCGAATCCGTCGGCGGACGGACGCAGGTTCAAGTTCACGAATCATGGAGTGGGACAGTACGGATATTACTTGCGGTCTGTCGGGGGAAGCCGTCCCCGGGAGGAATCTGAGCGGACCATTTACGGCCATCGCACGCAAGTCGCATAGTTTGATATACTACACCTGCGAGCATGAGATGATGCCGGACGTCGAGCAGAGCCGTCTGACAGTACATTACGTACAACCGCCAGGTGCCAGTCCGGAGGCCCGTTGCCGATGTTCCCGAGGATCTCCAACACTCCCAGGAACGTCATCCTGGTGACCCTGGTCATCGGGTTGGCGGCCAGGGCCTTCGTATCCGTGTTCTTCACCTTCATCAACGACATCAACTATTGGATCGTCGTCTCCAACAACCTGACGTCCAATGAGGGTCTCTACGGGCTCCCCGGGTACTACTACTATCCGGCATGGGGGTACTTCCTGGCCGCGTTCACGGCGGTGGCCAACCTGCTCGGGGTCTCCTACGGGGAGTTCGACCCCGACCTCATGGGGTCCTCGGCGATCCGCGACTGGAGCACCGTGGTCCCGGACATATGGTACGCACTGCTCCTGAAGCTGTGTCTGATCGCGGCGGACGTCCTGGTGGGCTACGTGATATACAGGATCGGGACCCACGTCACCGGTGAGCAGAGGAAGGGCGCTCTGATGTTCGCAGCCTGGTTCCTCTGCCCGCTGACGATCATGATGTCCTGCGACAGGCTGATGTTCGAGAACGTGGAGATCCTGTTCTTCCTGCTGTCGTTCTACATGATGCTTCTCAGGAGGCCGGTGGAGTCCGGGCTCATGATGGGCGTCAGCCTGATGCTGAAGCCCTACTGCGCCCTCCTGGCGGTGATCATGATAGCCTATGCGCTCACCCAGGATCGGTCGCCGAGGTACGCGCTCACATACATCCTGTCATCGGCGGCATCGGTGCTGGTGATTATGGCACCCGTCCTCGTCAACGGGGAGCTCGACGCGGCGCTGTACTGGTTCAGCAGCAGGGTGGAGTCCGTGGCCTCGGGGTACAACTTCACCATCGTCATCATGCCGATACTCATCGCCATCACCGTCCTGTTCTGCATGGCCATCGTCCGCCACCGGATCACCGACCCTCGGACCGTGCTCCTGCTGGCCACCATACCCACAGCGGGGATGATGGTGATCCCGGGCAACGTCCAGTACTATCTGGTCCTGCTGCCATTCGTCATCCTGGCCCTGGGACGCTACGGTTGGGCGCCCATGGCCCTGCTCTCGATCCTGGGGGTGCTGGCACTGCTGGTGCACATAGAGGCGGACTCTATGGTCTACCTGAGCACGGGATGGCTCGGCGAGGCGTTCCTGGAATGGCTCTCCGACATCTTCGCGTCCCTGAAGGACGCCAGCTACGACATTCTGAAGACACTCTCGGCGGTGGTCGTGATGGCCCTGCCGCTGTATGCGCTGTGGAGGGGGGATGCCGATGAAGCACCCTGACCGCATCCTGGCGATCGGACTGGCGGCGCTGGTGCTGGCCGGCATGGTGCTGGCGTACCTGCCGGTGTACAGCGTGGACCTGTCCGTGGAGGTGGAGGATGGGGAGGTCACCTTCACCTACGACGCCAACTACGGCGTGGAGACCCACACCACCCTGATCCACACCGAGGGCGGGTACGATCTGCAGCACATCGCGGTGTACTTCGACGAGGGCTACGCCGCGTACAACAGCTGGTCCGACCAGGCGGAGTTCTTCGATGACATGGGGAAGCAGCTCTCGATCAGGGGGATCGACAGTTTCGAGTACTACGACGCCGAATCGCTGGCGGAGCTGCTGCTCACCGCCGATCCGTCCACCACCGCCGTGTTCATCGCCGCCGGCTCCATATCGGACCTGATCTACGACGGCACCGCCGACTGCCCCCTGGTGGCGTGGCTCCAGGCCGGGGGCACCGTGATCAACATCGGCGGCGTCCTCGGGAAGTACGTGTCCCACGGACCGGACGGGACCGACATCGAGACGGTCACGGGCTTCGCCGCCCTGATCATCGGCGACGGGACGGTCCCGGACCTGGTCTTCATGGACTCCCCCACCTCCATCTACACCATGTACCAGCACAACACCGAGGCGGAGGAGTACCTGGGCATATACCTCAACGAGATCACCTACGGCATCAACGTCAACGCCCTCGGGTCGTACCTCTCCATCGGCACGGTCTCCGAGGAGGGGTTCTCCGCGGCGGTGCTGTTCGGATCCTACTCCGGGATGGTGGTCAACTTCGGCATGGTGCTGTCCATACATCCGCACACCGGGCACTTCGTGGCCCAGGCCATCGCCGCCGGCCTTGATTACACGGCGGTGTTCGTGGACCACGCGGACGGCAACACCTATGGGGACGCATCCGGGACCTTCACCATCGACGGCGATGGGTACCACATCTACGGCTACGCCGGATCCACCCGGGCGGTGTTCGGCAAGAGGATAGTCCTGGAATGGTCATGACCCCTGGACGCCCGGGACCATCCTGTACAGGATGATGTACCTGGCGAAGGCGGCCACGGGGTAGAATATCCCGTAGAAGATGATGAAGACCTCCAGCCAGTCGATCAGCGCGAACACGGGGATCAGCAGCATCATGTTGGTGAAGGTCAGCGGGTTGACGTTCATCAGGATTCTGAACATCCTCTTGTTCCTGAAGCCGCTCCCCTCCACCGCGGCGGAGCCCTTGTCGCTGTTCAGCCTGTTGTCGGGACAGACCTTGTTGAAGATGTCCCCCAGGTCCATGATCATTATCATCCCCAGGCCGGCCAGGAAACCGAGTATCAGGTAGGCGGCGGGGTCGATGGCGATGCCGAGGATCTCGGTGCGGCCGGTCATCCAGGCGCCGAAGCCGATGCCGAACATCATCAGGGGGTAGGTGGCCCGGTGGTTCACCAGGTCCAGGTAGCCTCCTCTGGGGGATTTCATGTCCCTGTACCTGGCTATGTCCCCGTCGGTGTAGTCCAGGGCGTACCCGACCACCCATCCGATCCCGCCGAGGACGCTGGGCAGCCACTGGCCGGTGAACAGCGCCAGGGAGGACAGGATCATCAGCACCCCCCATATGATGGTTATCTGGTTGGGAGTGGCACTGGTCCTGGCGAAGAGATGTGTGAAGGCGCGGCTGATCGGGGTGAAGATGTAGCGCGACGACGCGTTCTCGTACTCCGACGGAGGGCGGGTCCGACTCAGCCTCTCCTTGTCCACCTTCATGGCCCTTCGCACCTGTGACCAATGATATAAGCCCTTCTTCACCGGCGCACGAAGGTATTTTGACCAGGTGCCTCATCAGAAGGGGCACCAGGTGTTCGGATGAAGGCCATACTACTCGCGGCAGGGGTCGGAAGCAGGATAAGCAGGGCCATAGACATGCCCAAGAGCCTCCTGGATGTGGGCGGTCGGCCGATGATCGTCCGCACGGTGGAACTCCTACAGAAGCACGGCTTCGACGTCTGCGTGGTGGTGGGTTACAAGGGCGACGACGTCCGCAGGGCCCTGGAGGGCCGCGGCGTGACGTTCTACGAGAACCCGTTCTACAGGGTGACCAACAGCCTGGGCTCCTTCTGGTTCGCCAGGGACTTCATGTGCCAGGAGGACACCTTCATAATGAACGCCGACGTGTACTGGGACGAGGAGATCCTGGCCCGCATCATACGGTCCCCCTGGGAGATCACAGTCGCCACCGACGACTCCCGCGCCCTGGTGGGCGACTTCTGCTACAGGGTCGAGGACGGGATCGTCACCATGTACGGCAAGGACCTGACAGAGGAGCAGCGCACCACCGAGTCCGTGGGGATCGCCTTCGTCAAGGCCTCCTTCATGCCCACGTTCAGGGAGAGGATGGAGAGGATGGTGGCCGACGGGAGGTACGACACCTGGTGGGACATCGTCCTCTACAGCCACATGGACGTCTCCCCGGTGCATGCCATGGATGTCAGTGGCCTGTTCTGGGGCGAGGTGGACTACATCGACGACTACACCAGGATCCTGGACCACATCTCCGGGAAGGACCGAATCGGTGCATCTCCTCGTCGATGCTCTCCTTCAGGTTCCTGGGGTTCACGGCGTCGATGAAGTAGCGCAGGTCCTTTCTGCTGAACTCGCCCAGGGCGGCGCAGACCAGCCAGTGGAATCCGAGGCAGAACAGGGAGATCAGGATGAGCCCGAAGAGACCGGATATGTCGAACACGGCATCGATGCAGTACAGGACGGCGATGTCCACGACCGCCGCCACGACGTGTCTCCAGAGCCTGCTGTAGAACCTTATGCCGGTGCTCTTGTAGACGATGTACGCCAGGATGACGGCCTGGAACAGGTAGCCGATGGTCATCGACAGGCCGGCGCCCACGGCGCCCAGGCCCAGGGCGTAGTTGGGGATGAGCGTCAGGAAGCACACCAGGACCACGGCCACGTATATCGCCGTGCACATTCCGTATCTGCGGGTGTTGTTGGTCGCGTACAGGATCTGTGTCATCAGCGCGGAGACGATGGTGGCGTAGAGCATGAAGCACTGCACCGAGAGCACGTCCCCGGATTCTTCGTAGCCGGAGCCGAAGAACACCACGGCGATCTCCCTGCCGAACAGCAGCATGACCACCATCACCGGGAAGATCAGTATCGCCAGGTAGCGCTCGGTGGTGGACACGATGTGCTGCACCTTCTCGGACCCCCGCTCCTCCCTCAGGTACCTGGGGAGCTGGGGGAGCACCACGGTGTTCAGGGTGCGCCCCAGGTTGGTGAAGGTCCAGATGATCCCCGCCGCGGCCATGTAGTAGCCCACCTCCCTGCCGTCGAAGCTGAATCCGATGATGACCTTGTCCATGTACTCCACCACGGTGACCATCAGCATGGACACGGCCACCGGCGCGGTGAACCGGATGTACTCGCGGATGTAGGCAGGCCTGCACAGATGCGGCCTCGTCCGGCGGAGCATCCAGACCGAGACCGACAGCGACGCGCACACCCCTATCAGGTATCCCATGCTGAGGACCGGGGCGGAGACCTCGTTGAGAGCCAGGACGATGAGGATGACGCCGCGGACCAGGAACTCCGACGCGAAGATGAGCGACGCCTTCCCGTTCTCCCCCCTGCCGTCGAAGGTGTACGTGACCACGGTCTGGAGGTCCCAGAGCACGTAGTACAGGGTGAACAGGAGGACGACCATCAGGGCCTCCTCGTTCATCGAGTGGGTGTAGGCGAAGCTGAACAGGGCGGAGGCCAGGGTAAGCAGGACCATCACGCCCGCCATCACCAGCTTGATGCACAGGTACGTGGACAGGCACTTGTCACGGTCCCGGCCCTCGCCGATGAACTTGACGTTCGTCAGGTTGAAACCCATGTCCGACACGGCGTTGAACATGGCGACGAACGCCCATGCCCACATCATCGTCCCGTACTCGTCCCCGACGTAGCGGGTCATTACCATGAGGGAGATGAACGAGATCAGTGATGCGAACAGGTTGGAACCCATCTTCATCACGTACTTCTGTGCGAGCATTCGGCCGGTGTTCCCCTTACTCGATAATAAACAATGCGGTCGATGGGGCGAGTCCGCGGATGGGAGGCCTGGCTCACACCGGGGAACCGCAGGATGCCTGCATGAACATTATATCGGATGGCTCAATCTCAGTAGAAACAGCCAGGTGATCGGATGGGAGGTTCCACAGGTTCGGCCACAGCGGGAGGTCCGGCGGACCGTTTATTCGACGCCGTGACGGAGGGGCTCGGGCGTCGCTTCGAGGTCCCCGCCTTCGAATCCTGCTGCATCATAGGGGACGCGTCTGCGACGGCCCTGTGCATGGTGGCCCGCGACCTGGCGGACCACTGCTTCCCCAGACCCGTGCAGTCGGTCACCGACGGCAGGGTCCCCGGATGGGTGGGCCCCGGAACGCTCTGCATCATCGTCCCGGATTCGGGGGACGTGGCGGACCTGGTCCGCGGCAGGGGTGCCGAGGCCGTGGTCCTCGGGACGGGCTGCGACGATTCAGGGGGCCACGCGTTGGGTTCCATCCTCGCGGTCCTGATCTCGGCAGGCCTCGTCGACATGGAGGGTGTGGCGGATGCCGTCTCGACGGCCCGTGACGCATCCAGGAGGTTCAGGGAGGACGCCGGCAGGGTCGCGGATGCGATCTCCGACAGGGTCCCGGCCTTCTACAGCACGTCCTCCATGTCCGCGGCGGCGGTCTGGTGGGCACGGTCGGTCTCGGAGGCCACCGGCAGGCCCGCCTTCCACGGGGAGCTGCCGGAGTTCGACCACAACGAGCTGGTGGGCTGGTCCGACCCCAACGCCCACGCGCCCGACCTGGAGGCCGTGGTCCTGAGGGGCCGCTGCGAGTCCAGGATGGTGGAGGTCATCGTGGGCGGCATGCTGGAGGTCCTCTGCGAGAACGGCCGCAGGGTCACCGTGGTGGACGTCCCCGGGGACGACCCCCTCACGGCCGACCTGTGCGCATTGGGCATGGGGGCCGAGGTCGCCTGCGCGCTGGAGGTGGGACGGTGACCTCAGGAAGGTCCACCATGGAGCAGCTCTACCACTTCGTGGACGACCTGGACGTATCCCTGGGCTACGATCCCGGGAGGGAGTTCGACTGCGACAACATGATCCTCTGCGGGGTCGGCGGGTCGGCGGTCAGCGGGGACATCGCCGCGGACTGCTGCAGCCCGGAGTCCCGGAAGCCGATACGCCTGGTGAAGTACCCCGACCTCCCGTCCTGGGCCGGACCCCGGACCCTGGCGGTCGTATCCAGCTACTCGGGGAACACCGCCGAGACCATCGAGATGTACGGGCAGGCCAGGGAGCGCGGCTGCACCATCGTCGCCATGACGTCGGGCGGGAGGCTCGGACAGCTGGCGGAGGGGAACGGGGACTTCGTCATAGCCCTTCCGGAGGGCATGCACCCCCGCCACGCCATCGGATACATGATCGGATACACGCTGGCGGTCATCCGCGCGGCCGGCGGCCCGGACCTGTCGGGGAGGATCCGCGGATTCATCCCGTCGCTCAGGGCCTACCGGGACGAGGTCACCGCGGAGGGCGGGCAGGCCAGGGTGCTGGCGGGCCTGCTGGGCGGGCGCGTGCCCGTGGTCTGCTCGGAGAGCGGCATGAGGTCCGTGCCCTTCAGGTGGAAGACCCAGATCAACGAGAACTCCAAATCCGTCGCATTCTGCGAATCCCTGCCCGGGTCCGACGGCGTCTGGCCCCGGGGCATGGACGGGTACGCGCTGGTTGTGCTGATGCCCACCTGCGACTACGATCCCGACTCCAGGGGGCGCCTCTCGGAGGTGGCCGACTCCGCGGAGGGGGAGACCGTGGTCGTCGGCCTCTCGGGCGGGTCGCTCCTGGAGAACATGTTCATGGCCATAATACTGGGGGACTACGTCTCCATCTACATGGCCGAGGCCCGCGGCATAGATCCGGCCGAGGTGAGGCCGGTCATGCAGCTCAAGGCCAAGCTCGCCGAGCGGGGATACCGATCAGAGACTCTCCAGGATCTCCCGGAACTCCCTGACGAAGGACTCCGAGCGCGACTCCGCCATCTCGGGGTCGGTGGATTCCGAGTAGATCCTGAACTTCGGCTCCGTGCCCGACGGTCTGAGGAGCACCCATCCGTCGTCGTAGTTCAGCCTGAGCCCGTCCGTCCTGTCCGGCCCCTCCGAGGAATGGTTCGCCGACATGATGTCCAGGACCTCCGACTTGAGGTGGTCGGGGCAGGCCACCGCTTTCTTGACGGTGGTGTATCTCGGGAGCTCCGAGACGAGACCGTCCAGGTCGCCGTCCCTGGCGATGCGCTCCAGCATCCTGGCGGCCCCCATGGCGCCGTCGCGGCAGAACTGGTGGTCAGCGAAGATCAGGCCCCCGTTCTCCTCGCCCCCGAAGACCCCGCCGTCGGCGGACATCCTGCGGGCGACCACGGGGGAGCCCACCGCGGTGTACACCGTGCGGCCGCCCCTGGAGGCGACCACGTCCTCCACCACCTTGGAGGTGGCGACGGTGACCACGACCTCCCCTCCGGGGTTGGACTCCAGGGCACCGCCGGCGAGGATCGCCAGGGACAGGTCCCCGCTCACGTACCTCCCGGACGGGGTGACGAAAACGCACCTGTCGGCGTCGCCGTCGTGGGCGACCCCGAGGTCGGCACCCAGGTCCACGACCATCCTCTTCAGCTCGGACAGGTTGTCCTCCGTGGGCTCGCTGGGATGCCCGGGGAACTCCCCCTGGGGGTTGCCGTTCAGGGTCACCGCCCTGACCCCCAGGCGTCTCATGAGCATGGGGGTGGTCTCGACGGAGGCGCCGTTGGCGCAGTCCACGCACACCGTCAGACCGGCGGAGCGGATGGCCTCCGCGTCCACCTTGGAGACTATGGACTCCACGTACTCCTCCGCGGCCCCGCTGACCGCCCTCACGGACCCTATCCGGTCCCAGGGCACCACGGGGATCCCGGAGTCGTAGGCGTCCTCTATCGCCTCCTCCTCGTGAGGGGGGCACTCGGTCCCGTCGGCCGAGATGCACTTGATGCCGTTGAACTC
>CAYZSQ010000037.1:0-10178 GCA_964479785.1 uncultured Methanomassiliicoccales archaeon | reverse complement strand
GACTCCAATGCCACCATGCTCTCCTTGGGCGTGGCCGAATCCACCGACCCCAGGTAGTCCAGCAGTCTGAACCTGAACGGCAGGAGTGTGTCGCTCATCCTTGCACCTCCCTGTTCGATTCCTTCCGATCACGGAACAGGGTCTTCGGATCGATAGACACCAGGATCGAACCGATCATGACGACGATCACACCGACGATGATTATGGGCCAGGCGCCCATGTCGTTCTGGTAGGCGAAGTATCCTGCGGCGCTTCCGGGCAGGATGATTATGGCGCTGATGATCGGTGTCCAAGCGGAGTACGTGATGTTGAGGGCCATGCCCTTGCCGACCCCGGCCATGTTGTTGGCCCTGTACCAGAAGAGGTACGATATGCCTCCGGCGATACCGGACAGTATTCCGAGAGCGAAGGTTCCGCTGGTGATCATGTCCTTGAATGCGTCCGTGGCGGTGAGGCCGCCGTCGGCGGGCAGGAGGGCGAACACCCCGACGAACACCACCCAGGAGACCACGGCCGAGGTGATGAACCTCATGTTGATGGCGATGTTCGGGTCGATCATGGGGGTCCCGTAGGCCGCGATGGTACCCTCGACTCCCCAGCAGACCGCCGCGATGAGGAAGCACGCGATCCCAAGGTAGAACGTGCCGCCGGCATCCAGCATGGTGACCCCGGACACCCCGATGATGATGGCGCCCAGGATGGATATGACGACGCCGGCCCATATGCGCTTGTTCATGACCTGGTGGAGGATGAAGTATCCCAGCACCACACCGAACGCGCAGTACAGCGCCGACAGAGGTCCGGCGAATCCGGACGCGGCGGTGCCGAATCCCATGTAGTAGCATCCCTGCCCTATCGGGCCACCTATGACACCGCATAGCATCATGATCTTGCCGGGCCGGGTCTTGAACGAGTTGATCAGGTCCCTCCCCCTTCCCTTCATGATGTTGTACGCCGTCAGGAACAGGGCCGCGAAGGTGTCGTTGAACACCAGGAAGATGAGCGGGGCGATGATGATGAACATCCCGTAGTCGTAGTCGAGGATGCTCGAGAACCCCCAGTACCAGAGACCTCCGATGATGGCCCCGTTGATACCGTATGTGAGTCCCGACATCGCACCGGTCACGGTCCCCTTGCGACTGAACCTGGCATTGCGCTCCTCTACTGCCTTTGACAATTCATTTGAAACTTCCATTTTATAAACCCCATAATGGTCCGCCGGAGATGGCTCCGGCGGGGTTTGTTCAAATCTTTTGGATCATCGTACGGCTGATGATCTCGTCCTGTACCTCCTTCGACAGTTCGACGAAGAATGCGCTGTATCCCGCGACGCGTATGATCAGGTCCCTGTACTTCTCCGGCTCCTTCTGGGCCTTCCGGAGGACCTCGTCGTCGATGTAGCTGAACTGCATCTGTCCTATGCCGAGTATCGAGGCGGTGCGGAGAAGGTTTATCAGGCTGTCCCTGCCCTCGCGGGTCTCGAGGATCCCGCGCATGAGCTTGAAGTTGTGGACCATCCCGATGTTCATGTCCTCCACGGAGATCTTGCTGACGGATTTGATGATCGATGTGGGCCCGTTCCTGTCCGCTCCCTGGGACGGGCTTATGCCGTCGGAGAGGGGCATGCCCGCGAGACGGCCGTTGGCGGTCGCTCCCGTGATCATCCCGAACGGGGTGTTGTTGGAGATCGACAGGGTCCCGACGGCGAACACGGAGTAGAGTGTCCTGAACTTCAGGTGCTCGTTCTCCGTCCAGTTGACGATGTCGGCGGCGATCTCGTCCACCTCGTCGATGTCGTTGCCGTACTTGGGGGCGTTGATGCAGTCCGTGCGGAGCTCATCGTAGCCCTCGAAGTTGTTCCAGAGGGCGTCCCGGATCTGCTCCAGGGTGTACTTGCAGTCCTCGAAGACCAGCTTCTTGATGGCCATCATCGAGTCGGCGTAGGTCGCCAGGCCGGACCAGACGAGCCCCGGTCCGTAGTTGACCATGGCGCCGCCGGCGGTGACGTCCCTCCCGTTCTCCATGCATCCCTCGACTAGGAGGGACATGACGGGCTTGGGGAAGTGGTCGCGGGCGACCATCTGGCTCTGCACCGTTCCGATGGCGGATATCCTGGTGATGTGGGCCACCTGCGCCTTCACGGCGGCGTCGAACTCCTCGTAGGTCTTGAACCGGCTGATGTCACCGGTGTCTATGCCCGCGTCCACGCCGTTGAGCCTCTGTATCCCCCTGTTGAGGGCGAACTCGATGGCGATGGGCCACTCGGTGTAACCCGTGGATGTCCACTGGTATATGCGGCCCGACTTCTGCGGTTCGACGCATCCCATCATGCAGTAGTCGCGGGAGTCCTCCAGCGAGAACCCCTTCACGAGCATCATCTTCACATGGGCGTCGTCGAAGTGACAGGCGGGGAACCCGAGACCTGCCTTGATGACGTCGACGATCTTCTCGAGGTACTTCTGGGGCGACCTGTTATGTATCCTGCACGCCAGGGAGGGCTGGTACACGCCGACGGTCCTGACCACGTCCATGATCAGGTACGTCAGATCGTTGCATGCGTCCCCGCCGGTGCGCTTCTGTCCGCCGATGGTCATGTTGACGAAGGGCTGGTAGCCGGCGAAGTACATCGCCCCGGCGGCCGACTGCAGCCACATGACCTCGGAGCACTTGATGAGGAGACACCCTATGATGTCCGCGGCCTCGGCCTGGGTGATGCGCCCGCTGTCGATGTCGCCCTTGTAGCACTGATAGGTGTACTGGTCGAAGCGTCCCAGGGACAGTCCGGTCTGGTTCTCCTCGAGGAGGAGCAGTGACTCCATGGTCCAGACGCTCTGGACGGCCTCGTGGAACGTCCTGGGCGGATACGCCGGGACGCGGCGGCAGACCTCTGCGATCTCCTTCAGCTCGGCCTTCCTCCTGGGGTCGGCCTCCGCGTCCGCCAGCTCGTCGGCCTTGTCCGCCAGTCTGTTGGAGTAGTTCAGTATCCCGTCCACGCTCTCGAGGACGGAGCTGTAGTACCAGATCTTGTCGAGGTCCTCGGGGTTGCCCATGTCCAGTTCGGCGAGGTGCTCCTCGGCCTCCTTGCGCACAGCCAACATGCCCTTCTTGACCAGTACGACATCATAGCCGGGGCAGGTGTCCCCGCCTCCGCTGGTCTGGTGGTACGACAGGTCGCTCGCCCCCGACTCGGCAGAGAGCTTCCAGGCACCGGACAGCCTGTACTGCTGCTCGGTAATCTCGTCCATGGACCTGCCTTCCCAGAAGGGGAAGATCTCCTCCAGGAGTACCTTCTTGTCCTCCTCCGCCAGCTCATAGGGGTCCTGGGCGCGGGTCGAGACTGTGTCCAGCTCGTCCCTGAGCCATCTCCAGGCGAGATCGGGGGAGAAGGCACCGGCCCTCGGGGCGCCACAGGGGCATCCGACTATCAGCTCGTTGTCCTGGATCACCGCGGGAGCCTGTTCGCAGGCCCTGCGGAACGCCTTTGCCCTGAGAAGAATGGGCGGCATGCCTAGATGTTCCTTGTATACCTCGGTGAACGCTTTCGCTCTGCCGATCGATATGGACGGCTTCTTGGTGAGGTAGTTCGCCTTCAGAGCCTTCAACCTGGGACTCAGTGACTCATCCACCACTTGCTCCGCCTGACCGCCCCGGCAGGTGGTCGAAGGCTTCGCCTCAACATATGCATTCGTCATGTTTCCTCCTTAAAAACCGCATTAGTGGTTTTGTAATTGTAGAGCGACCTACGTTATTTATACTTAACTATAAATTTTTAAAATTATAATAATTGATATCCATCAATAAGTTGAATCGGTATACAAATGTCTAAATTAGTTAAAGATATTGAATAAATATCGTTTGATATCTGGAATCTAGAGACAAATAATCGAATGCTAACAATACATCCATCCAACTGGAGCCATGGCAAGGCGATCGGACCTGCAACGAGAGCCGTATGGACGGCCATATTCACGATGTACAGGGTCAGACGTCATCCGGAATGGCTTGATCGGTCCTTCTCCTGTTCGCCGGGTCACCGGTGGCGGTGACGGTCAGCCTGATCTCGGAGAACCTGGTCCTGTGCCGCTCCTCGCCGATGAGCATCTCCGACCTGTCGGACTCCACCCTGACGCTGATGTTCTCAGCGCCGGCCCTCCTCGCCATCTCCGTGACGTACTCCCTGCCGGCCTGTGTGGCCAGCTCCACGCCCCTGTCGAACTCCTCGTAGTAGACCCTGCCCAGCCTGGAGAAGGCGGTGCAGGCGGGGTTGTCCATGGTGGTGCCGGTGGCCGCCCGTATGAGTATCTCGATGCTCTCCACCACCTTCCCGCTGACCGCCCCCACGGCGTTGCCCACGTCGTAGTTCTCCGGCATCACCAGGTCGGTGCCCAGCATCTCCGCCACCTTGGGCAGCATGTCGTAGGCCGGGCCGCCCATCCCTATGATGGGCTTGTTCAGCCTGAGGGACACGTCGTAGTCCAGCCCGTGGGTCCCTGTGACGGCTTTGTCCACAAGCTCCATCCCGAAGCCGGAGAGCTGGGTGTCCCCGTTGTCCTCCAGCAGCACCTTCTGGACTATCTCCATCCCTATCTTCCTGGTGATCAGATGGTCCACCTTGGCGATGAACCGCTCCGGCTCCATCCCCAGGTTGGCCGCGTGGTACGCGATGCCAAGCTCCGACGCCTCCACGTCGTACTCGGTGAAGCATCCGCGGGCGTGCATCAGGTCGGTGGGGGTGAGCCCTATCCTCTGGATCATCCCCAGCTCCTCCATCTTGTCGATGTGGAAGGAGATCGGGGGCTCCCCCAGGGCCTTCCTGGCCTCGGCCATGGAATGTGGCTCGTCGGAGACGAACTCCAGGAACCTCTCATCCAATTCCGTCAGGTAGTCGGCCCGCTTCATGTCCTTGACCTTGACGAAGAACTCTGCGTCGATCACGATGTTCCTGGCATAGTGCGCCGCGGGGATCCTCCTGGGGCCGGCTGCCACCAGCTCCCGCAGCCTCTCGCGAAGCTGTGGATACCTCCACGCCGCGACGCACAGCGGGACCACCCGCACCGGGGAGAGGTACACCCTGTCGCCGTTGACGACGATGCGGCTGTCGCCCCCCATGCCGGCGGTGGTTATGTCCGCGGCCATGACGCGGGTCCTGCGGCCGCCGATGAGCGCCCCCTCCGGGTCCAGACGGGGCTTCCCGCCCCTCACCACGCCTATGTCCGTGGTGGTGCCGCCTATGTCGACCACGACGGCGTCATCCCTTCCGGACAGCCTCCTGGCCCCGTTTATGCTGGACGCCGGCCCCGAGAGTATGGTCTCCACCGGCCTCATCCTGGCCATCTCCTCGCTCATGACCGAGCCGTCCCCCTTGACGATCATCAGCGGAGCGTCTATCCCGAACTCGGCCATGACCCTGTCCACCGACTGCAGCAGCTCCTCGATGACGGGGATCAGCCTGGCGTTCATCACGCATGTTATGGTCCTCTCGTTGAACCCCAGCCCCGATGACAGCTCGTAGCCGCAGACCACCGGCACCCCCAGGATCTCCCTCGCCATGGCGGCGACCTCCTGCTCGTGCTCCGGGTTCCTGACGCTCATGAACCCCGTCACCGCGACGCAGTCCACCTTCCCCTTCAGGGAGCCGAGGAACCGGCGGGCGGCCTCGGCGTCCAGGGGCTCGTCGGCCTTGCCGGTGGCGGTGTGGGACCCCCTTATAACAATAGAATAATCAACATTGACCGGGACGGAGGCCTCGGACCCGATCAGGACCAGCCCCACGCGGCATCCCTTGCCCTCGACGATGGAGTTCGTCGCCAGGGTGGAGGAGAGGCAGACGGTGGCCACCTCGGACAGGAGGGCCCTGTCGAAGCTCTCGACCGCGCCCCTTATCCCGATGGAGAGGTCGCTCCTGGTGGTGAGGGACTTGACCCTCGCGATGACATCCCCTCCGTCAAGGTCCATTATGACCGCGTCAGTGTACGTGCCGCCCGTGTCGAATCCCAATCCTAGCCTGCCCATCTGAGTCGCCCTTCAACCTGCCGACGGACGCCGGTCCCCGGACGCCGTCGTCCTTCGTGAGTCCGCGGGAGGATATAATACCCGGACATGGGCGCGTCGCCCATGTGTAACATTATGGCCGGATTACCTTGGATTACCCGACCATTCATAAGAAGTTTGAAATATAGTTGGTCGAGGGAATCGCATCCCAGGATACTCCTATTAGAAATCTTTAAATATAGAAGATTTCAACTGAATTAGATAAGTTAGACTGTGAGTAGAGTTGTATTTAAAAGTATCTATTATGATGAATATCATTATATATCGTAAATGAAATAGAAACTTCCAACGAGTGTATCCAATTACTCTCGTATGGAGGAAACAAGATGGAAGCATTGTATCCAGGCAGAAAAAGCCTGAACGGCGTGAAGCTTGAGCTTTTCTCTGAGGATGACATCCGCGAGATCGACCTCGCGACCAGGGACATCCTGACCAACAACGGTGTCCAGGTGTCCGACGAGGAGGCCAGGCAGATCTTCAAGGACGCGGGATGCGAAGTCGACGAGGAGACCTTCGTCGTCAAGATCCCCGACTGGCTCCTGAACAAGTGCCTCTCCATGGCACCGTCCAAGTTCTACCTCTACGGTAGGGACGACAAGCACACCTTCAGCCAGCAGTGGAACGGCAAGGTCCACTTCACCTGCTTCGGGACCGGTATCCAGGTGTGCACATACCTCGGAGACGGCAAGTACGAGACCAGGGACTCCACCGACGCCGACCTCGCCGAGTGCGCAAGGCTCGTTGACTGGGCCGACAACATCGACTACTTCTCCCTCCCCGTGTCCGCCAGGGACTGGGCTGGGAAGGGTGCCGAGGACGTCCACGAGATGTACACCTCCGTGGCCAACACCGTCAAGCACTTCCACCACATCGACCCCGTCGGGGAGCACGTGGAGTACTACTTCGAGATGGCCAAGGCCTTCTACGGCGGCGACGAGAAGAAAGCCCGCGACAGGCCCCTGTTCTCCATGCTCGTGTGCCCCACCAGCCCCCTGGAGCTGAGCCACAACGCCTGCCAGGTCATCATCAAGGGAGCCAGGCTCGGAATCCCCGTGAACGTCCTGTCCATGGCCATGTCCGGCGGGTCCTCCCCCGTGTTCCTCGCGGGGACCCTCGTCACGCACAACGCCGAGGTCCTCTCCGGTATCGTCCTGGCCCAGCTGGCCAACCCCGGAGCCAAGTGCTGGTACGGATCCTCGACCACCACCTTCGACCTCAAGCGCGGAACGGCCCCCGTCGGTTCCCCCGAACTGGCCCTCACATCTGCAGCTGTTGCAAAGCTCGGACAGTACTACAGGCTGCCCGTCTTCGTGGCCGGTGTTTAGTCTGACGCGAAGGTCCCTGACACCCAGTCGGGACACGAGAAGACCATCACCGGGCTGCTCCCCGCTTTCGCCGGAGCCAACACCCTGTACGGTGCCGGTATGCTCGAGCTGGGCTGCACGTTCTCCTACGAGCAGCTGGTCATCGACAACGACATCATCACCATGATCAAGAAGGCCATGGCCGGGATCCCCGTCACCGACGAGACCCTCGCCGTCGACGCCATCAAGGAGGTCGGCGTCGGGAACGACTTCATCGGACACCCCACCACCATGGAGAACATGGAGCTCCCCTCCGACCCCCTCGTCATCAACAGGGACATGATCGGAGACTGGAGGGCCGCCGGCTCCAAGAACCTGGCCGAGGCCGCCCACGACATCGTCGTGGAAGTGCTCAAAAACCACAAGGTCGAGCCCCTCACCCCCGAGGTCGATGCCGCTATGAAGGCTATCGTGAAGAAGGCCGACGACGAGTTCCTCAAGGAGGCTTGAATTCAATGTCACAGGAAGAGATCAACGCGAAAGCGAAACAGGCAGTGCTGAAATACGATGTGAAGGGAGCCAAGGCCGCTGCTCAGCAGGCCATCGACGAGAAGGTCGACCTCGTGTCCGTCATCAACGACGGTTTCACGGCTGGTATCCAGGAGGTCGGAGAGCTCTTCGAGGCCAAGAAGCTGTACCTGCCCCACATCATGGCCGCCGCCAACGCGATGAACGCCGGCGTCGACATGCTCACCCCCGAGATCGAGAAATCCGGAGCCGCCACCGGCGCCGGGCTCGGGAAGTTCGTGATCTGCACCATCGAGGGCGACATCCACTCCATCGGGAAGGACATCGTCGCCATCATGCTGAAGGTCGCCGGGTTCGACGTGGTCAACCTCGGAAGGGACGTCGCCCTCAAGGACATCGTCGCCGCCTGCAAGGCCGAGAAGCCCAAGGCCGTCGGGACATCCGCCCTCATGACCTCCACCATGGTCAACCAGAAGACCTTCGAGGAGCTCCTGAAGGAGGAGGGGATCAGGGGAGACCTGCTGACCAACGTCGGCGGCGCACCCACGACCCAGCAGTGGGCGGACGAGATCGGGGCCGATGTGTACTCCGAGAACGCCCTGGACTGCGTCGCCAAGATGCGCGCTGCCGTCGGACAGTGAGCCCGAAACACCGATAAACCGATTCTACAGGGGCCTCCGGGCCCCACCAATTTCCATCTATCACTACGTGAGCAGTGGCCTAGGAGGACTGGAAATGGTAACACTAGAAGAAATAAAGAAAATGGATCACAAAACCAAGATCCGCATAGGCTTGGTAATGGGTCTTCTCTGTGCCTTGTTCTGGGGTATCTGGTATGTTCCCGGGTACGCCATCTGGGCAATGGAAGTGCTCAACGACCTCATCGACAACGTCGCGAGTGCTGGGTTCGGGGATGACTTCTCGTATCTGACCGGATGCCTGTTCCTTACGGGCTTCAACGCGATCGCATGCGCCCTCGTCCTGTTCATCTGGAACGGAGCGCTGGGCAAGCTCCCCGAACTCAAGAGGACCGCCGTCCAGTTCAGGGGTGCCAGCAAGTACTTCCTCATGGCGGGTTGCTGCGGAGGCATCGCCGTCTTCGGAACATACATCGCCGCCGCATACCTCAGCCCGGGATTCGCCGCCGTCGCGGCACTTCTGTATCCCATCGTCGGTACCACCCTGTCCGTGCTTGTGCTCAAGCAGAAGGTTTCCAAGCGCGCTTATCTGGGTATCACCGTCATCCTCATCGGAGGAATCACACTCTACGCCGGAAGCATCGTCACCAGCGGAGTCGGGTCCATGATCGGACTGATCGGAGGACTCATGGCCGCCATCGGATGGGGATGCGAGGGAGCCGTCGCCGGAAAGGCCCTGGACACCTGCGAGCCCGATGTGGGACTCCACCTCAGGTTCCTGTTCGAGGCCTGTATCTGGATCGTCATCATGATCGTCCTCGCGGTCTGCGGAGTTCCCATATTCTCCGTGCTCGGCCAGTTCTCCGACCCCTCCATCCTGTTCGTCTTCCTGCTGCTGGGACTGTCCTTCGCCTGGTGCTATGTCTGCTGGTACAAGTCATTCCCGTTCCTGGGAGTCCCCAGAGGTCAGGCCATCGGAAGCCTCTACGCCGCCTTCGCGGTCATCTTCCTGGCCATCTTCCTGGGACCTGCAGAAGGCCTCGGATACGACGACAGCACGATGACCATCATCGTCGGCTCCACGATAGCCGGACTGATCATATGTCTCATCGGGAGCTATCTGCTAGGCAGCGAGGACACCGAGGACCTGGTATGTTTGAAGGAGGAATCTTGAAATGATGGAAGGCCAGCCACTCAAATTCCGCATCCTCGAAATCCTCGATGAGCATGAGGCGGGGATGTGGACGGATGAAATCGTTCCCATCGTCCAGAAGGAGTACAACATGGGAAACGCCTACGGCAGAGACATGATCAACTTCGACCTCATCGAAATGGTCTCCGCAGGACTGCTGAGAGAGGGAGAGAGCAAGCTGGACGAGGACGGCCACTACAAGAAGGACCGCCTCATCACCCACTACGAGATCTCCGGACTCGGCAAGACGTACCTCGATGACCTCAGAGTGAAGGTCGGTGGAAAGGGAGCGTGATTAGATGCAGTGGGACCTGTATGCAGAATACCTAGCCACTGGTATCCCTGGAGGAGAGTACATCTCCTCGGCATTCATCATCCTAGCCTGCGCGTTGGGCCTGATCTATGCCAGAAAGGTATACAGCAAGCTCTGAACAGAACCTGAGCGGACTATCTCCGAACTAAACT
>CAYZSQ010000036.1:0-10658 GCA_964479785.1 uncultured Methanomassiliicoccales archaeon | reverse complement strand
CATTCGAGGATGCACGGGGAGACCCCCGTGCGATGGTTTTCAGGACTCCAGGATGTCCAGGAGCTGGGCGATGCTCTTCTTGCCGAAGTCCACCCTGTCCCCGACCACCAGGCAGGGCACGCTCATGACGTTGTACCTGTCCTTCAGGTCCTGGAAGTGGTTGACGTCGTAGACCTGGGCGGTCACCCCCGGGTTGGCGGCGGCGATCCTCTGGGCCGCGACCACGAGGTCGGGGCACATGGTGCAGGACAGGGAGACGATCACGGTCATGTCCCTGGGCCCCAACGCGGAGATCCTGGCCATCAGTTCGTCGTCCACCTTCTGCCCGGGTCCGGACGCGTTGTACAGGCCGAGGACGAACGATGTGAACTCGTGGCCTCCCGGGACGCCGTGGAAGGCCAGCCCCGTCCAGGACCCGTCCCGGCGGCAGACGCGCACGCAGGGATGGTGGCCCACGTCCTCCTGCGAGACGGTCACCTCCAGCCTGTCGGTCAGCGAGGCCATCTCCTCCATGTACGCCCTGAGCTCCGAGGACACCGGGCGGTCGTCCAGGTGGAGCTCCAGCACCAGGGGCTCGGCCATCCTGGAGAACACGGTGTCCAGCTGGTCCAGGATGTCCCGGGTGAACAGTCCGCCGGACTCCCGGACGGGAGTCTCCGAGGGTTTCTCGGCCGGCGCGGCCTCGGGCGCCTTGGGGACGATGCCGGTCCTCTCGTGCATGGCGGCGATGTGCCTCTCCAGCTCGGTGGCGGCGGTGGCCCCGTCGGAGACGGCGGTGACCACCTGCCTCAGGCCCTTGACGCACAGGTCGCCGGCGGCGTAGATCCCGTCGACGTTCGTCCTGAGGTCCCTGCCTGTGACCACGTAGCCGCTGTCGTCGATGTCGGCGATGCCCTGCAGGATCCGGGATGCCGGCTGGTATCCGGCGAACACGAACACCCCGAAGGTGGACCCGTCCGCCGGGGAGTACTCGGTGACCTCCCCGGTCCTGGAGTTCCTGTAGACGATCCTCCTGAGCCCGGTGTCGCCCTCCACCCTGTCCACGGATGTGTTGGTCATCACGGTGATCCTCGGGTGCCCCCTGGCCTCGTCGGCCGCGGCCTTCGCGCACTTGAAGTCGTCCCCGCGGATGAGGATGGTGACGTGGGAGGCGTACCTGGTCAGGAACACCGCCTCCTCGGCGGCTGCGAAGCCCCCTCCGATGACGAACACCTCCTTCCCTGTGAAGAACTCGCCGTCGCAGGTGGCGCAGTACGCCACGCCCCTGCCGCGGAACTCGTCCTCCCCCTGGAACCCCACCTTCCTGGGGCTGGCGCCGGTGGCGACGACGATGCCGAAGGCCCGGTACACGCCCCTGTCGGTGCGGACGCACTTGATGTCCCCCTCGGGGTCGATGGACTCGGCGGTGGCCATGAGGAACTCGGCGCCGAAGGCCTCGGCCTGCCTCCTCATGTTCTCGCCCAGGTCGCTCCCGCCGGTGCTCCTGATGCCCGGATAGTTCACCACCTCGGAGGTTATGGTTATCTGCCCCCCGAAGCGCTCCCTCTCCACCACCAGCACCCTGAACCTGGCGCGTGCCAGGTAGATGGCGGCGGTGAGCCCCGCGGGGCCCCCGCCGATGACGATGGCGTCGTAGACGTCCTCGACGCTCAAAGCTGACCCACCAGGTCGAGGCTGGGCTTGAGGGTCTCCGCCCCGGGCTGCCACTTGGCGGGGCAGACCTCGTCGCCGTGGGCGGCCACGAACTGCAGGGCCTGGACCTTCCTCAGGAGCTCGTCGGCGTTGCGCCCGACGTTGCCGGCGTTGACCTCGTAGGCCACGATCCTGCCCTCGGGGTTCACCACGAAGGTGCCCCTCTCGGCCAGTCCGGACTCGCAGATGAGCACGTCGAAGTCCCTGGCCAGCACGTGGGTGGGGTCGGCCAGCATCACGTAGTCTATCTTCTTGATGCGGTCGGAGGCGTCGTGCCAGGCCTTGTGGACGAAGTGGGTGTCGGTGGACACCGAGTAGATCTCGCATCCGATCCTCTGGAACTCCGGGTACTTGTCGGCCAGGTCCTCCAGCTCGGTGGGGCATACGAATGTGAAGTCCGCGGGGTAGAAGAAGAACACCGACCATTTCCCGAGGACGTCCTTCTTGGACACCTCCTCGAACCGGCCGTCGTGGTAGGCCTGGGCGGTGAACTCTCCGATCTCCTTGTTGATGAGGGACATATCTCTCCATCTCCTGAAGGCCGCGGGACGCATCCCTCGGCCTCTCACCGATGGATTTCGGGGGCGTGATATTTAGGCATGATTAACAACGGATGAAAGTCTAAATGCCGTTAACTCCGCCGGTCCGACAGCCATTTCATCCCGAACGTCGTGACGGGAGACATGACGGTGCGGGTGGACAGCGATGTGTTCCAGGAGATCAGGGGGATCATTGCCGACATCGGCCACGGACCCTACTATCTCGACGCGCGTGAGTGCAGGGTCGTGTCCCCGAAATTCGGAGGGGCATCCCGGGTGGACCGCCGGACGGCCGACTCCGACCCCGGGAGATATCTCGTCATCAGGGACGGACCGAACATAGACCTGTACTCCATGGCAGAGATGTTCGCCGAGTACGAGATGTCCGAGACGGTCCACATAGGATCCGACGCGGCCTACCGCAGGTTCGTGGACAGGGTCGAGAGGTCCGGGATGGGTTCGGCCTTCGACATGTTCCTGGAGGACATGACCTGGTCCGAGACGGAGTCGTGGATGCATGTCAACGGCGTCGACGTCTGCGACCCGGACGACGTCCTCGAGGATGGGACGCCCGACAGGCAGTCCAGCCTCTCGGACTTCCTGCGACGTCACTCCGCCCTGAGGGTCTCCTCGGCGGACTGGATGCACTTGGTGAGCACCGAGTACGCGTTTATCATGTCCGACTCCCCGACGATGAAGATGGTGTCGGTGTGGCAGCTGACGGTCTCCTCGATGTTGATGCCGGCGTCGGAGAGGTTGGTGATCAGATAGGCGATGACGCCGCTGGTGTCCACGATCTTCTCCGGGGACTTGACGGCGATCTCCACCAGGTTCTCCCTCACCTTGATCAGGTTGAACCTGCCCACGGTGTCGATGATCCTCTCCTTGAGCAGGGTGTCCGCGATGATGGTCACCGCGGAGGCCGACTGGACGCACTGCATGATGCTGTTCTCGTTCCAGAGGTCCTTGAACAGGTTGTCCATCTTGTGGAGGACCGACCAGTCGTTCTTGGCGGTGACGATGCAGGTCTTGGTCCTCATCTCCAGCCTGCTGTCCTTGAGGATCCTGAGGATGCTCAGCTCGTGGTCGGTGGTCACGGAGAGCTTGGAGGCGTAGCGGCGGCATGCGATCATCACCGCCTCCTCGTTGTCCACGCCGATGTCCCTCATGATCATCCTGGCGAGCGACGAGTAGTTGATCAGGCCCTTGGCAACGCAGTCCTTGATGCTGGGATGGGCGTCTATGTACATCCTGGTCTTCTCGGCGAGACTCTCCTTGATCACGCTTTTGGACATGCTCCGGCGATCGCCGTACGAGTATTTTAATGTCTGGTGACGGACAAAATGGATGTCTTTGGATTCTAAATGAGACAACTGTGTCCATGCGTCCGGACGGGCCCGGGATCGTCACAGAAGGTTTGGTGCCGGGGGTGTTCCCCGGCGATGGCGGCCTCAGGCCCCCAGGGCCTCCGCCAGGAGCCTTGTGAAGACGTCCTTCTGGGCGTCGGTGAGGATCAGCGGCGGGATGAGGCGGATGGTGCTCCCGTGGGCCACGTTGACCAGCACGCCGTTGTCGCGGCAGTGGGCCTGGACCATGGACGCGGTCTCGGGGGAGTCCATCTCCACGCCGATCATCAGCCCGTATCCCCGGACGTCCGCGATGCGGTCGGAGCCGATGGCCTGTATGTCCGCCTTCCAGCGGGCCCCCACCTGCCTGGAGTTCTCCACCAGGCCGTCCCGCCTCATGATGTCGATGGTGGCGCACCCTGCGGCGCACACCAGCGGGTTGCCGCCGTAGGTGGTGCCGTGGGTGCCGGGGGTCATGGCCTTCGCGATCTCGTCCGTGGTCGCCACCGCCCCGATGGGGGTGCCGTTGCCCAGGGCCTTGGCCATGGTGATCACGTCGGGCTCCACCCCGAAGTTCTCGATCCCGTACCACCGGCCGGTGCGCCCGATGCCGGTCTGGACCTCGTCCACGATCATCAGCGCCCCGCAGTCGGTGCACAGGTCGCGGACGGTGCGGAAGAACTCGGCGGGGGCGGTGATGACGCCGCTCTCCCCCTGTATGGGCTCGACTATGACCGCCGCCACGTCCCTGGACATCCTTGCCTTGAGGGACTCGGCGTCGCCGAACCCGAAGTAGTCGTAGGCGCCGGATATCAGCGGCTCGAAGGAGGCCCGGATCTTCTCCTGGCCGGTGGCGCCCATGGCCGCGGAGGTCCTGCCGTGGAACCCGTTCAGGGCCGCCAGGATCCTCCCGCGGCCGGTGTGGCGGACCGCCAGCTTCATGGCGCCCTCGTTGGCCTCGGCCCCGCTGTTGACGAACAGGGTCCTGTCGATGGCCCCGGGCGCGATGGACGCGATCCTCTCCGCCAGCTCCGCCTGCTCCTCCACGTAGTAGAGGTTGGACACGTGGGTCATCCTGGCCACCTGGTCCTGGACCGCCGCCACCCAGTCGGGGTGGGCGTGGCCCAGGGCGTTGACCGCGATGCCGGCCACCAGGTCCAGGTACTCCCTGCCGTCGCTCCCGTAGAGGTAGCAGCCGCTGCCGTGTGTGAAGGACAGCGGTATGCGGCCGTAGTTCTGGAACAGGTAGCGGTCGCTCTTCTCCTTGATCTTCTCGAACTCCATCTGACTCACTTCGTGATCACGGTCCCGTGGGGGACCCCCTTCTTGATGTCGGTGATTATGCTCCTCGGGTCCTTCCCGTTGACCATCCTGACGACGGAGACCCCGGCCTGGAGCGCCTTCCTGCAGGCCTCCACCTTGGGGATCATGCCGCCGGATATGGTGCCGTCGGCGATCAGCCCGTCCACCTCGCCGAGGGTCAGGGAGTCCACCTTGGACCCGGAGTTGTTGACGTCCAGCATTATGCCGGGGACGTCGGTGATCGTTATCATCTCCCTGCACCCCACCCCGGCCGCTATGCCGGCCACCATGGTGTCGGCGTTGACGTTGAGCATCCTGCCCTCGGCGTCCCTCCCGATGGGGTAGATGACCGGCGTGATGTTCTGTGCCAGCAGGTCGAACAGGCACTGAGGGTCGGTCCCGGAGACCTCCCCCACCAGGCCCAGGTCCACCTCCGTCTCCTCCCCGTCCTCGGACACCCTCATGGGGGGCTTGCGGGTGCAGACGGTGCAGAAGTAGCCCGGGATCCCCAGGGCGGTGACGCCGGACTCCCCGAGGCACTCCACTATCTCGGCGTTGAGCCTCCTGAGCACGGCCTCCGCCACCTCCAGGGAGTCGGCGTCCGTTATCCTGACGCCGCAGACCTTCCTGGGGGTCATGCCCCGCCTCTCCATCTCCTCGGAGATCTCCGGCCCTCCGCCGTGGACGATGATCATCCTGTCCCCGTCGCGGATCAGCTCGGCTATCTCCCGGGACAGGCGGGTCATGTCCTCCCTGCCGCGGATGGCGTTGCCGCCGAACTTCAGAACGTAGAGGTTCTCCAACCCGGACACCTCAGCTGGCGTACTCCGCGTTGATGCGGACGTAGTCGTATGTCAGGTCGCAGCCCCACCCGGTGGCGGACTCGCCGCCGACCCCCAGGTCCACGGCGATGGTGACCTCCTTGTTGTCCATGGCCATGCGGACCACCTCCACGGCGCGCTGGTCCTGGAAGATGGGCACCCCGGAGTCAAGGATGGGGACCTCCATGTCCCCGCCCCTGATGGTCAGGCGGACCTCGTTCAGGTCGAACCTGCATCCGCACTTCCCGATGGCCATCATCAGGCGGCCGTAGTTGGGGTCGGAGCCGAAGATGGCGGTCTTGACCAGCGGGGAGTTGATGATCCCCTTGACGGCCAGGCGGGCGTCCTCCTTGGTGGCGGCCCCGGTGACCTGGACCTCGATCAGCTTGGTGGCCCCCTCCCCGTCCTTGGCGAGGGTGCGGGCGATGTGGGTCATCACCGTGCGCAGGGCGGCCTCGAACTCGGGGTCCCGGTCCGCCGGCCTGGACTTGGACATGCCGTTGGCCAGCAGGATGACGGTGTCGTTGGTGGACTGGTCGCTGTCCACGGACACCATGTTGACCGTGTCGTCCAGGATCGACTGCCATACCTCGGCGAAGTCGGGGCCCAGGGTGGCGTCGGTGGTTATGATCGTGAGGGTGGTCCCGTGGAGCACCTTGACATGGGGCTCGATCATCCCGCTGCCCTTGGACACCCCCGCCACGTAGACCAGGGTGCCGTCGCCCAGGCGGGCGCGGGCCGCGCACTCCTTCTTGATGGTGTCCGTGGTCATTATGGCCTGGGCCAGCAGGTTGTCCGACTCCCGGCCGATGTCCAGGGTGCGGGCCGCGCGGGAGATCCCGTAGCGGATCTTGTGCATGTCCAGGAAGCGTCCGATCAGTCCCGTGGACATCACCCCCACCTGCTTCGGGTCGAGGTTGAGCTCGGCCGCGGCGGCCTGCTTCATGGAGTACACGTCCTCGATCCCGCGGCGCCCGGTGAGGGCGTTGGCGTTCCCGCTGTTCACCACCACGGCGGACAGCGTCGGGGAGTTCTCCTCCATCATCACCAGGACCGGCGCGGCCTTGACTTCGTTGCTTGTGTACGCGCAGTACGCCGTCGCCGGGACCTCCGAGACGACCATTCCCAGGTCCAGCGAGCGGTACTTGACCCCGCTGTGCACCCCGGTCGCCCTGAATCCCTGCGGGGTGGTGACCCCGCCGTCTATGATCTCTACCATTCTCACACCCCCAGTCCGGGCGTGTCCAGCCCGGCGCTCTCATCGATGTTCAGCATAAGGTTCATGCACTGCACCGCCTGCCCCGAGGCTCCCTTGACCAGGTTGTCCAGCACCCCGAAGGCGACGACCTTGTCGCCGATCAGGCGGGATGCCACCTGGGCGTGGTTGGACCCCACCACGGCGCGTATGGA
The DNA here is from genome assembly GCA_964479785.1 of uncultured Methanomassiliicoccales archaeon. Taxonomy (GTDB): domain Archaea; phylum Thermoplasmatota; class Thermoplasmata; order Methanomassiliicoccales; family Methanomethylophilaceae; genus Methanoprimaticola. The sequence goes on along the minus strand of CAYZSQ010000036.1, from coordinate 3,548 downwards.
CGGCTCCTTCGCGTAGTGCACGAAGCGCTCCCCGCCGTACTGCTCCGAGTACACCGCGTCCACGTCCTCCTGGGTGGCGTCCCCCTTCAGCTCGAGGTAGCAGGACGAGAGGATACCGCGGACGATGGGCAGCAGCTGCGGCACGAAGGTCAGCTCGACGTCGGTGCCGGCGAACATGCCCACCGCCATCTCCACCTCGGGCGTGTGCCTGTGGGACCCCACGCTGTAGGGGATTATCGACTCGCCGCAGTTCGGGTGGTGGGTGCGGGCGCCGGGGACCATCCCCGCCCCGGAGGTCCCGGACTTGGCGTCGGCTATGATGTCGCCCTCCACCAGGCCGGACTTCACCAGCGGCGCGCAGGCCAGAACGATCGACGTGGCGTAGCAGCCGGGGTTGGCCACCAGGTCCGCCCCGCGGATGCTGTCGCGGAAGAGCTCCGGGAGCCCGTACACCGCGTTCTGCAGGTTCTCCACGTCGGTGTGCTCGTGGCCGTACCACTTCTCGTAGGCGGACGCGTCGTGCAGCCTGTAGTCCCCGGACAGGTCGATGACCTTGATCCCCTGTTCCAGGAGAGGGGGCACCTCCCTCATGGCGACCCCGTGGGGGGTGGCCACGAAGACCAGGTCCAGGTCCCCCGCCTCGGAGATCCTCTCGGTGAACGGTATGTCCACGTACCCGCTGAGGAACGGATGGACCTCCGACACGCGGACGCCGGCGTTCTGGCGCGACGTCATGGCGGCCACCTCCACGTCGGGGTGCGTGCACAGTATGCGAGCCAGCTCGCCTCCCGTGTACCCCGTGCCTCCGATGATCCCGATCTTGGTCATTTTTTACACCCGGTGATATAGCAGGTCCGACTGTGGAACTATTGAAAAAGATATTGTTCGATTTCAGACACATCATTTCCGACACGTCTCCTCGAAGACGATTTGGCGCCTCGCGAACCCGCCTGTGGCCATGATAACAGCATCATGGGCCAGCGCGGACGCCGGCCGGAGGGGGTTCCCCGACCCGACAACGGCTGTCCACCCCCTCGGGGCCCCCGGTGCCCTCCCGTCACGGCACACGACCGCCACCGGACACGGAGCCAGCTGGGCGGGACATGGGTCGACGGCGGTTCACGGGCGGGAGGACCCCGACAAGAATGATATAAGACGGAAGCGAATGCGGGCGCGATCACAATGACATCCTGCAACTCAGAGTCCAACTGTGCGGCCAAGACCGGGGGGAGGGACAAGGTCGTCCTCGCCTACTCCGGCGGCCTCGACACATCCGTGGCCATCCACTGGCTCCAGGAGAGGTACGACGTCGACGTCATCGCCATCGCCATCAACGTCGGACAGCCCCCCAGCAGCGACGACATCGTCGCCCGCGCCCTCAGGAACGGTGCGATCAAGGCGGACTACATCGACGTCACCGAGGAGTTCGTCAGCGACTACGTCTGGCCCTCCCTGAAGGCCAACGCCCTGTACCAGAACGTCTACCCCCTGAGCACCGCCATCGCCAGGCCCCTCATCGCCAAGAAGCTGGTGGAGGTCGCCAAGGCCGAGGGCGCCAAGTACATCGCCCACGGATGCACCGCCAAGGGCAACGACCAGGTCAGGTTCGACGTCGGCATCGTCTCCCAGGACCCCGACATCCGGATCATCGCCCCCATGCGCGAGTGGGTCACCACCAGGGAGGCCGAGATCGAGTACGCCAGGGAGCACGGCATCGAGATCATCGTGAAGAAGGAGAGCCCCTACTCCAGGGACGAGAACCTCTGGGGCAGCTCCTGCGAGTGCGGCATCCTGGAGGACCCCTGGGCGGAGCCCCCGGCGGACGTCTGGGAGAACACCGTCGACCCCGAGAAGGCCCCGGACCAGCCCGAGTACATCGAGATCGGGTTCGTCCAGGGCGTGCCGGTGTCGCTCAACGGCACCGAGATGGGCGGCGTGGAGCTGATCGAGAAGCTGGACAGGATCGCCGGCAGCCACGGCGTCGGAAGGATCGACCACGTGGAGGACCGCCTCATGGGGATCAAGAGCCGCGAGACCTACGAGTGCCCCGCCGCCGTCACCCTGATCAAGGCCCACCAGTCCCTCGAGGCCATGACCCTCCCCAGGGACACCATCGAGTTCAAGCGCGGCATCGAGCAGAAGTTCTGCCAGCTGGTCTACGACGGCCTCTGGTTCGGCGGGCTCATGGAGCCCATCCAGGCGTTCGTGGACAAGACCCAGGAGTTCGTCACCGGGACCGTCCGCGTCAAGCTCTACAAGGGGAGCGCCACCGTCGTCGGCAGGAAGTCCCCCTACTCCATGTACGACGAGGGGCTCAGCACCTACGCCGAGGGCGACTCCTTCGACCACGACTCGGCCACCGGCTTCATCTACGTCTGGGGTCTCCCCGGCAGGACGGCCGCCAAGAGCCACACCCCCAAGAAGTGATCGGCCATGCAGCAGGCCCTGTGGTCGGGAAGGTTCACCGCCGGGATGGACGACTCCACCCTGGCGTTCACCTCGTCCCTGGACGTGGACTCCCAGCTGGCGTTCTACGACGTCATGGGGTCACTGGCCCACGTCAGGATGCTGAAGAGCTGCGGCGTGATCCCGGCGGAGGACGCCGACAGCATCATCGCCGGCCTGAAGGACATCCTGTCCCAGGTGCGGGAGGGCACCTTCCAGTGGGACCACTCCCTGGAGGACGTGCACACCTGCATCGAGTTCGGGCTCACCCAGGCCATCGGCCCGGCGGGAGGGAAGCTCCACACCGGCAGGAGCCGGAACGACCAGGTGGCCACCGACTTCAGGATGTACCTGAGGGACGACGCCCTGAGGGCCGCGGAGGCCGTGAACGGGCTGATGATGGCCCTGGTGAAGGTGGCCGAGGACAACGGCGACACCGTGATGCCGGGGTTCACCCACATGCAGCACGCGCAGCCGGTCACCCTGGCGCAGCACATGCTGGCCCACGCCTTCAGGTTCTCCCGGGACGCGGACAGGTTCCTGGACGCATTCAGGAGGATGGACAAGTGCCCCCTGGGCGCCGCCGCGCTGGCCGGCACCACCTACCCCATCGACAGGGGGATGACCGCCGAGGCCCTGGGGTTCAGGGAGCCCACCGAGAACTCCATGGACTCGGTCAGCGACAGGGACTTCGTCACGGAGCTGGCGTACTGCGCGGCGCAGACCGCGGTGCACCTGTCCTGCCTGTGCGAGGAGCTGGTCCTCTGGTCCTCCCAGGAGTTCGGGTTCGTGGAGATGGACGACAGGTACACCACCGGGTCCTCCATCATGCCCCAGAAGAAGAACCCCGACATCGCGGAGCTGGTCCGCGGGAAGACCGGGTCCGCCGTGGGCGCGCTGATGACCATGATGACCATGACCAAGGGGCTCCCCCTCACCTACAACCGCGACCTCCAGGAGGACAAGCGCCCGGTGATGGAGTCCATGGCCACGGTGATCGCCAGCTCCAAGATGATGGCTAAGGTCGTGTCCACGTCGGTGTTCGACAGGGACAGGATGCTGGAGGTCACCAGCAGGGGACAGATCAACGCCACCGACCTGGC
>CAYZSQ010000035.1:0-10668 GCA_964479785.1 uncultured Methanomassiliicoccales archaeon | reverse complement strand
CCTCCGCCCCGCTCTCCAGGATCTTGGCTATCAGGTCGGTCTTGTCGATGTAGTAGTAGCCTCCGCTGCGGACCTTCTTGAAATCCTGGATGCCAAGCGGAACCCTCGTCGTGACCACCCCTTGCGTTCCGAATCCGATGACACCATCGTCCCGCGGTCCTGGCCTGGAAGCGTCCGACGATGGAGCTGTGGAATGGCGGGGACCTGCCCCGCCGTGGTTTGTCAGTGCCTGAACACGCGGCAGCCGGTGAAGACCATGGCCATGCCGTGCTCGTTGGCGGCGTCGATGACCTCCTGGTCCCTGATGCTGCCGCCGGGCTGGATGATCGCCGTCACGCCGGCGTTGGCGGCCTCGTCCACCCCGTCCCTGAAGGGGAAGAAGGCGTCGGAGGCCATCACGCAGCCCTCGGTGGGCTCGTTGGCCTTCATGGAGGCGATCTTGGCGGAGTCCACGCGGCTCATCTGGCCGGCGCCTATCCCCACCGCGCGCTCGTCCCTCACGTACACGACGGCGTTGGAGGTGACGTGCTTGGCCAGCTTCCAGGCGAACAGCAGGGAGTGGATCTCCTCCTCGGTGGGGGCGCGCTCGGTGACCACCTTCAGGTTCCTCGGGTCGATGGCCACGTCCTCGTCGGTCTGCACCAGCATCCCGCCCTGGACCTTCTTCATCTTGTACTCCCTGACCCTCTCGGAGGGGCCGATGGGGCAGTTGGTCTTCAGGAGGCGGATGTTCTTCTTGACCTCCATGATCTCCACCGCGCCCTCGTCGTAGTCGGGGCAGATGACCGCCTCCACGAAGTGCTGGGATATCTCCTGGGCCACCTCCACGGTGCAGTTCCTGTTGAGGCAGATGACGCACCCGAAGGCGGAGAGGGGGTCCACGTTGTAGGCCGTGATGAAGGCGTCGTAGATGTTGTCCGCGGAGGCGAGGCCGCAGGGGTTGGTGTGCTTCATCACCACGGCGGTGGGCCTCTCGAAGTCCATGCAGATGTCCATGGCCTTGTCCAGGTCCAGGATGTTGTTGTAGGACAGCTGCTTCCCGTGCTGGAGGTGCTCGGCCCTGGCCACGGTGGGCCCGGGGGTGAAGGGGTCCATGTAGAACGCGGCGGACTGGTTGGGGTTCTCCCCGTACCTGAGGTCCTCCACCTTCTCCAGGGGGATGGGGAACGACCGGGGGAACCCTGTGCAGAACTGCCTGTACATCCTGGAGGCGATCATGCTGTCGTAGTTGGCGGTGGCCACGAACGCCTCCGCCATCAGCCTCCCGTGGAGCTCCTCGGAGATGGACCCGTCGTTGGCCCTCATCTCCTCGATGACCCCGGCGTACTGGGAGGGCTCGACCACCACGGCCACGGACTGATAGTTCTTGGCGGCCGCGCGGATCATGCTGGGCCCGCCGATGTCGATGTTCTCGACGACCTCGTCGAACGTTACGCCCTCCTTGAGGACGGTCTGCTTGAACGGGTAGAGGTTCACGACCACCAGGTCGATGGCCTCGATGCCCATGGACCCGATGGCGTCCATGTGCTCCTTCACGTCCCTGCGTGCGAGGATCCCGGCGTGTATCTTGGGGTGGAGGGTCTTCACGCGACCGTCGAGCATCTCGGGGAACCCGGTGACGTCGGCCACCTCGGTGACGGCCACGCCGCTCTCCTTCAGAAGCTTGTAGGTCCCGCCGGTGGAAATGATGGAGACGCCCATGGACTCCAGGTCCCTGGCGAAATCCACGATCCCGGTCTTGTCAGATACGCTGATGATTGCTCTCTTGATTTTTGACAGTGGTATACCCCCTCTTCCCGAGGCGCGCATACTCATTGTATGCGGAAATCGAATCCGGTTCCCATAGATAAATGGTGCCATCGCCTCTGCGGAATACGTCAAGGGAGCTACGAAACACGCAGTGCCGGACCTGTCCGAAATGGGACGTGGCACAATCGGGATGACGGAAAACGAAGTGGAGTCCGGGGGTCCGTGCCGAAGCCCGGCCCCGGTAAGGGGGTTATAAGGGTTGAACGCGCCTATCTTCGACATCTGAACCCGATAGGCACTTCTGTAACTCCATTAGGCTTGTATTGTATTTAAAAGTTTATTCCTCTTAGACCTGTCATGCACATACCCTGTATGTTCCCGCGGAATGTGCCACATCTCCGAAAACATGCGTGGGTTGGATTGTGAATCCATCATTGTGCCGCCCTTCATATTATAGATGGAGGGGACCTTCCCGACAGTATGAGGAAGAGGGAGCTCGAGATGCGTCTCCAGGAGATCAGGGGGTTCGAGGACCCGGATCCGTCGCTCGAACAGTACATGACGCCCGCGTCCATGGCCGCCGACATACTGTTCACCGCCTACTCCAACGGCGACGTCGAGGGTATGAAGGTGGTCGACCTGGGGTGCGGCACGGGGATGCTTTCCATCGGGGCATGGCTCCTGGGCGCGGGCATGGTCCTGGGCTTCGACAGGTCGGAGGGGGCCCTCTCGGTGGCGGAGTCCAACAGGGACGCCTTCGGCGCGGATGTGGAGTTCGTACTGTCCGATGTTAGGGATGTGTCCGAGGGGGCCGACACGGTGTTCATGAACCCGCCCTTCGGATGCCAGACCCGCAACGCCGACCGGCCTTTCCTGGACAAGGCCATGGAGATCTCGGAGTGCGTGTACTCCATCCACATGGCCGAGACCATCGGCTTCCTGGAGTCCTACTGCGCCAGGCGCGGAAGGTCGGTGGCCTGGCGTAAAACCTATAAGTACGTAATCCCGCATACATTCGCGTTCCACAGCAAGGAGAGGAGTAGCGTTGACGTCGTGGTCGTCAACATCAGGTGATTATCCATGAGTTCAGAACTGGTTTTTCCCGGAGACGAGGTTGCGATCGAGGAGGAGTACATGGGAGGGGAGGGCACGTTCTCCGAGGACGGCACCGTATACGCATCCCAGGTCGGCGTCCTCGAGCTCGACGACGAGGAGTGCGTCGCCAGGGTCGTCTCCCCCAACCCGCCCAACATCCTGAAGACGGGCGACATCGTGTACGCCGTGGTGGCCGACATCAGGAACACCATGGCCACCGCCGACGTGGTCGGCAAGATCGGCAGCGACAGGACGCTGGGCGGCGAGACCTACGCCACCATCCACGTGTCCAAGATCTCCCCCAAGTACACCGACGACGTCTCCAAGGAGCTCAGGAAGGGGGACTACATCAGGGCCAGGGTCACCGCGACCAAGCCCTCGCTCCAGCTCACCACCAAGGACGACGGCCTGGGGTGCATCAGGGCCCTCTGCTCCAAGTGCAAGACCGAGATGGTCAGGAAGGGCACCGGCCTGTACTGCCCCGAGTGCAGGTACAGCATGCCCAGGAAGCTGGCCGACGACTACGGCGACGTGAAGTTCTGATGAGACTCATCGCCCTCATGTCCAGCGGGATCGACTCCCCGGTGGCCGCGTACAAAATGTCCGTGATGGGAGCGGACGTCGTCCTCCTGCACATGGACAACCGCCCGTACGCATCCGACGCCAACTCCGACGACGCCATAGCCATGGCGGAGCAGCTCAGGAAGGTCACCGGCAAGGAGCTCCCCCTGTACTTCGCCCCCCACGGTCCCTCCCAGGACGCCATCGCCCAGGGGTGCGACCGCAACTACCAGTGCGTCATGTGCAAGAGGCTGATGCAGAGGACCGCCAGGGAGCTGGGCAGGAGGCTGGGCTGCTCCGGGATCGTCATGGGCGACTCCCTGGGCCAGGTGGCCTCGCAGACCCTGAGGAACATCAGGTCGGAGAACATCGGCCTGGACTTCCCAGTGGTCAGGCCGCTGATCGGGATGGACAAGATCGAGATCGAGGCCATCGCCAAGCAGATCGGCACCTACGAGATCTCCATAAGGCCGGGCCACGAGTGCCGGATAGTCCCCTCCAAGCCCATAACCGAGGCCAGGCCGGAGAAGGTCGGGGACTTCAGCCGGAGGATCGACGTGGACGCCCTCGCCGCCAGGGCGGCGGAGGACGCGTACCTGGTCAATAGTACCTTCTGACGTAGAACGCGGGACAGGACTCGATGTCGTCCCTGTCGTAGAGCATGTCCATGCTGACCCTGTCGATGTACATGGCCTGGATGCGGGAGATGTAGAGGGTCTGGTCACCGACGGGGACCTTGATGTCGGACTCCTTGGGCCCCTTGACCTTGACCGGCACGAGGGCGGGTCCCATGCACGCAGTGCAGATGCGGAAGTCGCATCCCTTTGACGCTATGTACTGCTTCACATCCTCGTCGATCGGTATCTCCATGCCATCACGCAATCCGCTCTACTTTATTACATGTTCGGACGTCCCGTCCCGATTGTCCGATTGCATGCCCCAGGGGGACGTCGCTCCCGGAGGAAGGCCTCCACCGCAGCCGGGATGTCGTCGCACAGCATGGCGTCGATGTCCCTCATGGCGGCCACCCTGCGGTCCAGGATCACCGCCACCCCGCGGTCGGTCTCCGACCTGATCAGACGGCCCATGGACTGCCTCATCTTCCTGGCCGCCGGGATGATGGAGACGTACAGCCTCCCGTCTCCGAACTTCGCGTCGTAGTACCGGGTCATGGCCTTCGTCTTGGCCGTGGGCTTCGGGTACGGGATGCCGATGAGGACCGCCAGCTCCAGGCTCTTGTCCGGGAAGTCCAGCCCCTCGCTTATCCTGCCGCCGGTGACGCAGAACAGCACGCTGCCCTCCGACGTCCGGAAGAGGTCGAACACCTCCATCAGCTCCTGCTGCGGCATGCCCCTCCGCTCGTACTGGATGTCCCTCCCCAGGTCCTGTGCCAGACCGTCGGCCAGCATCCGGTCCATGAACTGATAGGAGGGGAAGAACACGGCGGTGTTCACGTTCACCGCGTTGACGGTGTCGATCAGGGTCCGCCTCAGCAGGTCGTAGTTGGACTGGAGGCCCCTGTCCTCGTACCTCATGGACACCCTGTCCGTGTAGAGGGTGAGCAGGTTCTCCCTCGGGAAGGAGCCCTGCAGGACGGAGGTCACCGGCCGGTCCAGGCCGATGTCCCTCACGTAGCAGTCGATGGGTGCCAGCGTGCCGGACATGTGCACCGACGCGTGGCACCCGTTCAGCGGCCCCGCCGCACCGGAGGGGTCCATGCAGTAGGACTGGAAGCAGGGGTTGTCGCCGCCCACGACCAGCCTGACATGGCAGTCCTCCGCGCCGGAGATCCAGAGCCTGACGAACCGGCCCATGCTCCCGATGTACGAGCGGGGGAGCTTGCGCCTCTGCCTCCTCCTCTCGGATACGGACTCCCCGATGTCCTCCAGCGCCTGGCATATGCGCATGACGTTCACCGAGGTGGTCCCCAGGCGGCCCATCAGCTCCTCCTCCAGGAAGTAGGGCGGAAGTATCCCGTCGTCCTCGATCAGGTACTCCCTCACCGCATGACCCAGGATCTCCCTCAGCACCCCCACGATGTCCGTGACGGTGAGACCGTCGTGGACCTCCGGGTCGCCGTTGTCCCTGGCCTCCCTCTCCGCCAGGTCCATGGCGGCCCTGCTGTACTCGAAAGTCTGGACCTCCCTGAGGTAGTCGGGGAGGTTGTGGGCCTCGTCCACCACCAGCACCATCCTGTGCAGTGGGGTGCCGGTCCACTCCTCCAGCCTCCCCAGGACCTGGGGCAGGAATACGAAGGGGTACGATGCGGCCACGACGTCGGCGTGGGGCAGGATCAGCTTCAGCAGCTCGTAGGGGCAGACCTCGGCCTCCTCGCACATCCGGTTGAAGGCCTCCGGCTCGGGATGCTCCCTGCGGACGGTCTCCACCCACTCCCCCACGTCGGTGTGCTCCAGGTTGGCGAAGTACGGGCACCTGCTGACCCCATCCACCTTGCGCTTGTAGTCGGAGCACAGCTTGGAGATCTCCTCGGCGGTGCCGGATGCGAGGTCCCCGTCGTCCCTCATCATCGGGCAGGACGCCGCCGACCGCCCCTGGAGGGCGACGCACAGCACGCCGTGGCCGATGGCCGCCGACTCCCTGACCACCTGCTTCTGCTGGGACTTGGTGCGGGTGAGGTAGATCACCCTGAGCCCCCTGTCCATGGCGACGGGCAGGGTGGCCGTCAGGGCGGAGATGGTCTTGCCGGTCCCGGTGCCGGCCTCCACCACGGGGCACATGGCGTCCCCCACGGCGTCGGAGATGAAACGGACCAGCTCCCCCTGGCCGGGACGGAACTGATAGGGGAAGAGGTCCGAAGGCTTCATGCCCTCACTCAGCGTCCCCGCGGCGCCATATGTCGTCGGGGAGGTCGGCGTACACCGACTCCTCCTGGACGGTGTCCACGGACTCCACCCGGGACCTGACCATCATGGAGGCGATCCTGTCCCTCCTGAAGAGCCAGTAGTGGATCCTCCACTCCCTTCCGTCGTAGAGGGTGGTCTCCTCCCTCTCGGTCGTCAGGATCCCCGCGTCCTCCAGCATATAGAACGCATCCCTGTCCTCGGGCTCCAGGATGTTGTCGATGATCCTGTCGGAGTACCCGAAGAAGTTCAGCACGTGGTGGGCCAGCATGTACGCCTGCTCCTCCACCATGTCGTAGGAGCTGTCGATGCTGTTCTTGATGGCCATCGTCAGCTCGTCCACGGAGATCACGGCCATGGGATCACTCCACCAGGTCGATGAACTTGATGTCCTCGGACCCCACCTCGGAGGCGATCTTGGCCACGATGTCCTCGGGGATGTTCTGATCCACCGTCAGGAACATGAGGGCGTGGTCGTCCTTCCTGCCCACGGACATCTGGGCGATGTTGATGCCGGCGTTCCCGAGGATGTTGCCCACGGTCCCGATGACCCCGGGCGCATCCTTGTAGCAGACGTAGATCATGTCCCCGTTCATCGGGATGTCGAAGGAGAACACGTCGACCCCCACCAGCCTGGGCTGCCCGCCGATGACGGTCCCCCTGATGGAGCGGGTCCTCCCCTGGGAGGTGAACCTGATCTCCAGCACGCTGGCGTAGTCCTTGGCGGTGTCGGTGCTGGTCTCGGCGATCTCGATGCCCTTGGACTTGGCCACGGGCAGGGCGTTGATCATGTTGGCGGAGCCGATGACCCTCCGCAGGTAGCCGATCACGGCGGAGATGGTGACAAGCTTGGTCTGCTTGCCGGCCAGCTTCCCGCAGTAGACCGCCTCCAGCCTCTCCAGCGGATGGTTGCCCACCATCTGCTGGACCAGGCTGCCCATCCTGTCGGCCAGGGCCATGTAGGGCTCGGTCTCGGCGTCCAGCTGCCCGCGGGGCGCGTTGATGGCGTTGGAGATGGTGCCGTCCCTGAGGTACATGACGGCATGCTCGGCGATCTCCACGGCGACCCTCTCCTGTGCCTCCACGGTGGAGGCCCCCAGGTGTGGGGTGGTGACCAGGTTGTCCAGCTCCAGCAGCTTCTTCTCATCGTCGGAGAGGGGCTCGTTGCACCAGACGTCGAAGGCGGCGCCGGCGATGATGCCCTCCTTGAGGGCCGTGTAGAGGTCGTCCTCGTTGACGATCCCGCCGCGGGCCACGTTGGCCAGCCTGGCGCTGGGCTTCATCATCTTGAACTGGGGCAGGGATATCATGTTCCTGGTATCCGGCAGCAGCGGGGTGTGGATGGTCATGAAATCAGCGGTGCTGATGACCTCCTCCAGGGTGGTGAGCCTCACGCCCAGGGAATCGGCGACCTCCTTCGGCAGGAAGGGGTCGTACCCCACCATGGTCATGTTGAAGGCCTTCATGCGCTTGGCCACCTCGCCTCCAACGCGGCCCACCCCTATGATGCCCAGGACCTTGCCGTTCATCTCGACCCCGGTGTACTTGGACCTCTTCCACTCGCCCCTGTGCATGGACTCGTGGGCGAAGGGGATGTTCCTGGCGAGGGCCAGGAGCATGGCGCAGGAGTGCTCGGCGGCGGACAGTATGTTTGCCGAGGGGGTGTTCATGACCAGGATGCCCTTGTCGGTGGCGTAGGGAACGTCCACGTTGTCCACGCCCACGCCGGCGCGGCCGATGACGCGCAGGTTGGTCCCGGCGTCGATGACCTTCTGGGTCACCTTGGTGCCGGACCTGATGATCAGGCAGTCGTAGTCCCCGATGATGGCGCAGAGCTCGTCCTCGGTGAGCCCGGGCTTCACGTCCACAGGGAAGCCCGATTTGTTCAGAATCTCGATGCCCTCGTCGGAGAGGGGGTCCGATACCAGAATCCTCGTTGTCATCTTCATTCCTCCATGATCTCGTCCATCACGGACAGGAGCTCGGCCATCATCTCGGGGGTGGTGTCGCCCATGTGCCCGATCCTGAAGGTCTTCTCCTTGATTTCGCCGTAGCCGTTGGATATCTCGTACCCCTTGGCCTTCAGCTTCGAATGGAAAGCGTCGAAGTCCAGACCGCCGCGGTTCAGCACGCCGATGGAGTTCGACCTGTAGCCCTCCTCGGGGAACACGCCGTCCAGCTTCTCATCGGCCCAGTCCCGGACCATGCCGGCCATCCTCTGGTGCCTCTCGTAGCGGGCGGACACGCCCTCCCTGAGGATCTTGTCCAGCTGGTAGTCCAGCCCGTACATGAGGGACACGGGCGGCGTGGTGAGGGCGTAGTTGTCGTCGCTGTTCTTCTTGATCTTCAGCAGGTCGGTGTAGAATCCGCGGTTGGGGACGGTCTTGGCCTTCTCCAGCAGCCTCTCGGAACAGAGCATGACCGCGAGGCCCGGGGGGAGCGCCAGGGCCTTCTGGGTGCCGAACACCACGGCGTCCACGTCCATCTCCTTGACCCTGATGTCCATGGCGTAGGCGGCGGTGACGGCGTCCACCATCATCAGGGCGTCGGGGTTCTGCTCCCTCACGGCCTTGGCGATGGCGACGGAGTCGCTGAACACGCCGGTGGAGGACTCGTTGCTCACCCAGTGGACCATCTCCACGTCCTTGGTGACCTTCCCCTCGATGTGCTCCGGCCTCATGGCCTTGCCCCACTCGACCTGGACCTTCTCCACGGTCTTGCCGTTGAGCTGCCCGATCTCGATGGACCTGTTCCCGAAGGACCCGTTGGTTATCCCCAGGGACTTCTGGTTCACCCCGTTCCTGATGGCGCCCTCCAGGAAGACGGTGGCGGAACCGGCCACCAGGAACACCTCCATGTCGGTGTCCAGGGTCTTCCTGATCTTCTCGACTATGTCCCCGTGGAGCTGCTTGTACTCCTTGGACCTGTGCGTGATCATGGGCTTCTCCATCGATTCGATGGTGTCGGGGGCCACGTACACCGGCCCCACCGTGAAAAGAGTCCTACTCAAGATAATCCCTCATGCCCTGCGGGCGTATGTTGCGGTAATCTTCGAGGTCCTATAAGAACACGCGCGCGTGCGCCCTCCCCTGCCAGACCTGTGGCATCCGTCGGATGCCGCCACGGAGGCGCCGACCCGGCTTCCGCTGACCTGAGAAGACGACCCTGGGAGAGTGGCGGGGTGCGGCTCCCGAGGGATCGTGTCCGAACAGTGTTCAGAGCTGTGCCAGCGTCCTCTTGATCCTGTCGAGCCCCTCACGGATCTGCTCCTCGGACGCGGCGTAGGAGAACCTGAAGAACCCTTCGCCTCCGGGCCCGAACGCGGAACCTGGCGTGACGGCCACGTGCCCCTCCTTGAGGAGGATCTCCGCCAGCTTGACGGAGGGCATGTCGACGGAGTACCTGGGGAACAGGTAGAACGCCCCCTGGGGGACGTTGCACTCCAGCCCCGGGATCTCCGAGATGAGGTCGAGCGCCAGGTCGCGGCGCTTCCTGAACTCCCTGACCATGGCGGCCTTGGAGTCCTGGGGCCCGTTGATCGCCTCCACGGCGGCCTCCTGGGTGAAGGAGACGCAGCAGGAGATCGAGTGGGACTGCAGCTTGTTGATGCCGGCTATGTCGTCCTTGGGAGCTATGGCCCAGCCGAGCCTCCATCCGGTCATGGCATGGCTCTTGGACAGCCCGGACACGATGATGGTGTTGTCGAACATGCCGGGGAACGACGCTATGGAGGTGTGCCTACCCTCGTAGATGATGGCCTCGTAGATCTCATCGGACATGACCTTGATGTCGTGGGCCATGGCGATGTCCGCGATCTGCCTCAGCACCTCCGCGGGGATCACGGCGCCGGTGGGGTTGGAGGGCGAGTTGACGATGATCATCTTCGTCCTGGGGGTGATGGCCGCCTCCACCCGGGCGGGGTCGAGGACGAAGTTGTCCTCGAACTCGGTGAGGACGTACACGGGCTTCCCCCCGGCGAGGCGGATGCATGCCTCGTAGGACACCCATGAGGGATCGGCCAGGATGACCTCGTCCCCGGGATCGATGTACGCCAGCATGATCATGAATATCGCCTGCTTGCAGGGGGTGACCAGCACGTTGGAGGCGTCGCAGGGGACACCGTTGGTCTCCCTGGTGTAGTCGGCGATGGCCTTCCGGAGCTCGGGGATGCCCGTGGACGGCGTGTAGTGGGTGAATCCCCTGCGGAGGGAGTCGCAGCATGCGTCGATGACGTTCTCCGGGGTGGTGAAGTCGGGCTCGCCCATCGAGAACGAGACTATGTCGATTCCCTCCGATTTCATCTGACTGACCAGATTGGAAATAGCTATCGTGCCTGATGCGGGAATCTCCTGAAGCCTCTTGGACACCATCTCGGATACCTCTGTCGCGTCCATGCGCGCAT
>CAYZSQ010000034.1:0-11031 GCA_964479785.1 uncultured Methanomassiliicoccales archaeon | reverse complement strand
CCCGGGCAATGAGCTTGGAAGGCTCAGATCCTAACCAGCTAGATCACAGCTGCACTGGGAACCCCTTAAACTAATGCCCTATTTAACGGTAATGTCATCCAGGCCTTAATCACGTATTTCAATGCATCCGCGTTTACATATGGCATGACAGGGCGCCCAGTCTTCCAGAGCCAGTTCGAATGCCGTTCGTGGATGCACCTCAACGGCGGGGGCCTCCTCGGCCGCTTCTCCGCCACCAACGGCGCCACCCAGTCGGTGCTGTCCAGCCTGGACTCCCACGAGGGCGGCATAGGCGCGGCGCTGCTGGTGTCCCTGATGGACCACCTGGAGGCCGAGGGCGCCGCCGACAGGGAGGCCCTCATCGGGATCGTCTCGAGGTCCCGCTCCAGGGACTGCCTGCCCTCCGTCAGGGCCGCCGAGATCCTCCTGAACAGGGGGGACACCGAGGGTGCGGACGAGGCCATAGGCATGTCCGAGGGCTCCATGGAGGTCGCCCATCGCAGCCTGGCCATCGCCCGCATCAGGCAGGCCGAGGGGCGCCTCTCCGATGCCAGGGAGGCCGCGTTGTCCGCGGTGCTCTCCGACCCCGACTGCAGGGAGGCCTACGGCATCCTGGCACAGGTGGACCCGGAGGGCGGGTGGCCCCAGAGGCTCAACATACAGGACATAGTGTCGGACCGCAGGCCGGACGGCCCCGCCGGCACCGGGAAGTTCCAGAATCTGTACCAGATATACTACGAGTGGTTCCGGGGCAACCGGGAGGCCGCCACCGACATGCTGGTGGGCTCCCACCACTACCGCGACAGGGATCCGGAGTACTTGCTGGCGTCAGCCCGCATGTCCGTGGACGAGAGGGACTGGCACTCCGCCCGCATGATGTACGACAACCTGATGGACGGGGCGCCCTCGTTCCTGCTGTGCGAGGCGGCGGAGGTGCGCATGGCATCCGGGGACCCCGCCGGGGCCCTGGAGCTCTATTCTCAGGCGGACGGCACGTCCCCCAGGGTCATGAGGGGGATCGTGTCCGCCCGCATCGCCGTCGGCGACAGGACGGGGGCCATGGAGTCCCTGCGCTCCTACCTGGACAGCGAGTGGGCCGGCTCCGACGAATGGCTGGGGGCCCTGCACATGCTCCTGGACAGGGGCATGGAGGCGGAGGCCTCCGGGCTCCTGGACGAGTACGTGTCCGTCATGGGCGCCGACTCCATGGCCCTGACCATCCGCTCGGTGATCGTGATGAGGGCCGGGGAGTACCCTTTGGCGCTGTCCGCCGCCAACGAGGCCGTCAGGAAGGACCGGGACAGCATCCCCGCCAGGGCCCAGAGGGCCCGGATGCTGTTCCTCATGGGGAAGGCCCAGGGAGCCGAGCGGGAGTGCGAGCGCATACTCGCCGCCGACCCGGAGAACCGTGATGCCCTGGAGCTGCTGAGGGACATGCGCCCCTCCGACGGGGAGGAGGCGGTGGAGATCCGCAGGAGGGTGCTGGACGCCGACCCGGACGACCCCGGCGCCATGATATCCCTGGCGGAGGCCATCCACCTCTCCGGACAGCGGGACACCGCCATGGACATGTACCGCAAGGCCCTGAGGACCGACGGCTCCGCCGACACCTATGAGCGGGCGATCTCCAGCATGATATCCTTCGGGATGCACACCGAGGCGCTGTACGTCTGCAGGGAGGCCGAGAAGGCCCATCCGGGCGCGCCCCGGCTGATGAGGCTCAGGGGCAACGCCGAGTACATGTCCGGCCAATACCAGAATGCATCCGCATCCTACGCGGAGGCGGCCGGTCTGGATCCCGGGAACCCGGTGCTCTGGCACTCCAAGGGGATGGCCGACGAGATGCGGGGGGACCTGGAGTCCGCCGAGGAGTCCTACGGCAGGGCGGCCTCCCTCGACCCGGACGAGCCGGAGTACTGGATCTCCCTGGCCGCCGTGAGGGAGGCCCAGGGGGACGACCGCACCGCCGTGGAGCATCTGAACCACGCCATCGACCTGGACCCCGGGTACGCATACCCCCTGGTCCGCAAGGCCGGGATATTCGCCCGCAACGGCAGGGCGGCGGAGGCCGTGGGCCTCCTGGAGATGGCCTGGACCTCCGACCGCTCCAACCCCCGCATACTGGGGGAGGAGATGGCCATCAGGATGTCCATGGGCGATCTGAAGGGGGCGGTGGGGACCTTCGAGCGCATCCCCGGGGACGGGGCGGACACGATGTCCGTGGTCAACGCGGCGGAGTGCTACGCCGCCCTGGGGAGGGCCTCCGAGGCATCCGCCCTGGTGGACAGGCGCCTGGCCTCCGAGCCGGATTCGGTGCCGCTGCTGAAGGTCAAGACGAGATTGCTGATGGCATCCGGCGACCGCAGGAACGCAACCGCCACCGCCGACAGGCTGCTGGCGCTGGCGCCGGACGACCCCGAGGCCAGGCTCCTGGCCGCGGAGGCCGGGAAGGCCCCCGGGGATGACGACCTGGAGCACATCCACGAACCGGAGCCGGAACCGGAGCCGGAGCAGGCGGCGGAGGTCGATGTGGAGGCCCTCCGCGCCACGGCCGCGTCCCTGGCCGAGGCCGGGGACATCAAGGGGGCCATGAGGGAGATCGACCTGGCGCTGGCCGCCGACCCCGCGGACTCCGGCTGCATAGCCCTCAAGGCCGGGCTGCTCCTGGACTCGGGGGACGCCGACGGGGCCTCCTTCATGCTGGCGACCGCCGTGTCCTCCGATCCCGGGAACCCGGAGCTGCATCTCATGATGGGCCGGGCCAGGGCCGCCCGCGGCGACACCGGCGGCGCGGTGCAGGAGTTCGACGCCGCCATATCCCTGGGCATGGACGACGCCGAGGTGCACGCCATGAAGGGCATGGCGCTGGAGGCCGCAGGCCTCCCGGACAGGGCGGCGGAGTGCTACTCCGCGGCGGTCTCCCGGGACCCGGGCAGGCTGGACCTGGCGGAGAGGCTGGCGGGCATCATGTACTCCCGCAGGGAGCTCATGGCCGCCGACGGCATGCTGAACAGGGTGCTCAGGCGGGACCCGAAGAGGGTCTCGGCCATACTGATGAAGGCGGAGATCGCCCTCGCCCGGAAGGACGACGCCGGCGTGATGTCGGCGTACGCGCTGTTCGCCAAGTGCCCGTCCCCCGGGCCGGAGAACACCGTGCGCATGGTCAGGATCCTGGAGGACGCCGGCCACTCGGCGGAGGCCAGGTCCCTGGTGGAGGGCAGGCAGTCCGAGGAGCCCGCAGGGGACTCGGTGAAGCGCTATGCCGAGAAGGCCCTGCGCAGGGCCTACGCCACCAAGTCGAGGCCCACCGACCCGGACGTCCTGGAGTACATCGACCTGGATCCGGACACCTCCCACAGGGTGGCAGCGTACCTGTCGGAGCAGAGGGACTACGGCCACGTGTCCCCCGGGACCGAGGGCTTCGCGGAGATGGAGCGCAGGTCCCACGACGCGGTGATGAAGCTGGGATGGAAGGACCTGGAATCCGAGCCCAGGCTCCCCCTGGAGGCGGTGTTCGTCCAGTGCGGGTGCCGGGACGCCGACGAGGCCAAGGAGCTGGTGGCCTACATCCACAAGGCCATGCTGATCGACATCGGCAGGAAGTCCGACCCCAGGCTGACGGAGATGTCCATGGGCCTGCCCAAGGGGCTGTCGGTGTACGACGTCATGAGGGAGTGCGACCTGGGGGTCTACGAGGCCAGGGTGGTCCTGGGCCAGGTGATCTGACCGGTCAGTAGTCCCTCATCTCGGACTTCATGAACTCCCTCATCAGGCATGTGGCGTAGTTGCCCTTGGGGAGGGAGAAGCATAGGGTGTACCCGTCGTCGCGGAACTCCCTCTCTATCCTCTTCACGGGGCACAGGAGCTCCCTCCTGCTGCCCTTGGAGCTGCACCTGGGCAGCCCGGGCACCACGAAGTCCTCCGGTCTCAGGCGGTTGGCCTCGACGACCTCCATCTCGATCTCGCCCGGCTCCCCCTGGGCCATCACCGTCTCCGACCCGAACAGGGCGCCGGTGACGAAGGCCCTGCCGGCCCGTACCTGTCTCGCCACGAGGTCTATGTTCTTCGCGGTGGTCATCACCGGGTTCTCGTGCTGGGGGTTGCCGTTCTGGTCCAGCGGGACCACCACGTCCCCCTCCACCGGCCTGTTCAGCGGGAGCCCGCGGTCCATCCTCAGGCTGAGGATCTCGTTGAATATGTAGGACTGGTAGGCGTGGACGAACATCATCTGCAGGTTCCCCGGCAGCGCGTCCACGGCGTCGGTCCAGCTGCCGCCGCCGGCCAGCACCTGGGCCATGGTCTTCTCGTACGACATGGGCTCCGGCATGACCCTCGACGCGGCGCCCCAGTCGTCCGTGCCCTCCAGGGACCTCCTGATCTCCCTGAGCCCGGGGTCCTCCTCGTCGGTGGAGAACGACACGTAGGTCCTGACGGCGCCCTCGACGTCCCCTCTGACCAGCCTCTCCCCCACCAGGTGGGTCACCGGCCTGACCGCCCCGAACCTCTGCACCCCGAAGTAGTTGGGGAATCCCCCCTCCCCGGTGATGACGGAGACGTCCTCCTCCACCACGCCGGGTATCTCGGAGGGGTCCATGGTGCAGTCCCTGACGGTGATCTCGAACTCGTTGCCCCTGAGGTCGCCGATCTGTATGGCCCTGCTGCCCCTGTAGGGGTCCGCGATCTCCACGTCCTTCAGGTCCACCTTGGAGAGGTCCTCGGGAGGGCACTTGAAGGACATGAGCTGGGTGGTCACCGCCCGCTTGTCCTTGGTGCCGGCGAAGCCGATCCTCTCCCGGGACATGCCGATGCTGCGGGCCAGGATCCTGACCAGGCGGTTGGTCTCCCAGTTGCGGCTGGTGACCGTGGCGATGGTGTAGTCCCCGTCGGCCTTCGCCCGCGGGGGGTCGGAGATCTCCCTGACCACGAAGTCCTCGGGCAGGGTCTTCAGGTGGCCACCGGTGCCCTCGGCCGGGCAGAGGTAGTTCCTCATGCCGATCTCGGCCTCGGCGGTGACGCATCTCCTGTGCAAGGGACCACTCAGTTCCCGATGGTGTAGTACTCGGAGACCCTGTCGGACGCCCTCTTGACGGCCTCCACCGGGTCGCCGGCCTTGACCTTGACGAAGAGCATGCGGTCCTCCAGCTCGGGGTGCTTCTCGATGTACCTGACAAGGTCCACCTGGGCGTCGTCGTAGAGCTCCTTCATGAGGGGCGTGATGAGGGTGAGGTTGGCGTCCTTGAACCCGAGTGTGACGGAATCGTCGGTCTTCTCGACAACGTAGGTCTGCATGGGCTCGGCTATCCCTTCCCTCTTATAAATGTTAGCGCACGGGCGCGCACGTGCCCTCGACGGCGTCTCGGGATTCGTCAACCCTATTATCCGCCACCGCATCCGGTGGGCCATGGAGTCCGGATTCGAGATGGAGGTCCGCCAGTTCCTGGCCCGCCCGCCCTTCATGTACAGGAACGTCCCGTCGGAGGATCTGGCACTGTTCTGCGCCGCCCTCACCCACGACAGCTACTCCAACGAGAGCGGAGGGGACAGCTACGAGCGCCTGGAGTTCCTGGGGGACGCGGTCCTCGAGTTCCTGGTGTGCGAGGAGGTCTACCGGGACACCGACCTCAGGGAGGGCGCCATGACCGACTACAAGCAGGACAAGGTGGCCAACCACAGGATATCCGAGCGGGTGCTGGCCAACGGCCCCGACCTGGACTCGGTGATGAGGGTGGGATGCGGCCACGTCTCCCCGTCGGGGGAGCGCGTCATAGAGGAGAACATGCGCGCCGACTGCTTCGAGGCGGTGGTGGGCGCGGTGTACCTGACCAGGGGGATGGACGAGGCCAGGCGGGTCGTCCGCCTCACCGTGCTCCGGGACGACGGCTCGGGCCTCCGAGGCCGTGGCCGACGGGTACTCCAGGACCTCGTGGGGCCCCCTGCCCGCGCAGGGCGCGTCCCTGCGGGAGAGCCAGCCCAGCAGCATGTCCCCGGTGGATGAGAATCCGGAGACTATCCGGCGGACCTCCTCCGCCTCCAGGACGGTCAGCGCGTCCCCGTGACTTGGGGTGCGGAGGGTGTACCCGCGGACGCCCCCGCGGCAGACCAGCCTGAGCCTGCCGTCGCGCATCATGCGCTCTATGGCGGCGTCCACGTCCCTGGGCTCCGGGCCGCCGGGACCCATGACGTAGGACGCCCCGGACACCGGGTGCCCGATGGACGAGGCGCATCCGAAGTCCGCGAAGTAGCAGAGCCTGCAGATCGCGTTCCTGCCGACCCCGTGGCCCCTGTCCCTGTACGCGACCACGGCCTCTATCAGCGCATCGAGTCTCCCTTCCCTCTCCATGATGCGCCGTTCCGCACGAGGGTATATGACCGGTTCCCCCGGAGTGTCGGAGCGTTCGGGAGCCGGTCCTACAATCTCCGAGCATCCAGCAGGGAGGTGTCCCCATGGACGCTATGGAGATTACCGACTCCCTCCTTATATCGGACGAGGGCGTTCCACCTTCCGTGCAAGACATCATAGCCGAAACATCGGACAGGATCCGCGACATGACCATCCGCGGCGCGGGGAGGATAGCCCGCGCCGGCGCCGACGCCCTGGGCAGGTACGCCCGGGACTACACCGGGAACTCCCTGGAGGCGTTCAGGGCGGACGTGTCCGCCGCCGCGGCCCGCATACTGGACTCCAGGCCCACCGCCGTCTCCCTGTGGAACGGCGTCCACTCGGCCATCCGGGGACTGGACGAGGCGGAGAGCGTGGACGCGGCCAGGGATATGGTGGTCCGCAACGCCCGGGAGTTCTGCGAGAGGTCGGAGAGGGCGGTGGAGACCATCGCCCGCATCGGGGCCAAGAGGATCGAGGACGGCGACACCGTCATGACCCACTGCAACAGCAGCGCCGCCCTGGGCGTCATCAAGGAGGCCCACAGGCAGGGGAGGGAGTTCAAGGTGTTCGCCACCGAGTCCCGTCCCTGGAGGCAGGGGATCCTGACCGTCAACGAGCTGGCGGAGGCCGGCGTGGACGTGACCATGATCATCGACAGCGCCGTCCGCCACGTCATGAACGACACCGACAAGGTGTTCGTGGGCGCCGACACCATCACCTCCCACGGGGCGGTGATCAACAAGATCGGCACCTCCCAGCTGGCCCTGGCGGCCCACGAGGCCAGGGCCCAGTTCTACGTCTGCGGGGAGACCTACAAGTTCTCCCCCATGACCATGTCCGGCGACCTGGTGGAGATAGAGGAGAGGGAGACCTCCGAGGTGGTCGCACCCGGGGAGGTCCCGGATTCGGTGAGGATATTCAATCCCGTGTTCGACAGCACCCCGGCGCAGTACATCGACGCCCTGATCACCGAGGTGGGCATGGTCCCGCCCACGGCGGTCTACGGCATCATGGTGCGCCAGCTGGGGGACGCGGTGTTCTACAAGGAGTGATTGCGATGGAGAGCTACTCATATCTGCATCTGGGGGAGCCCAGCGACCCCGACAAGTACGTGGTGTGCACCTACAGGGTGACCACCGACCTCCCGATCGAGAGGGCCGCCGAGGCCCTGGCCGCGGAGCAGTCCACCGGCACGTGGACCGGGATATCCACGTTGGACCGCTCGATATTCGACAGCCTGGGCGCCAGGATAACCTCCATAGAGGGCGACATGGTGGTGGCCGAGTTCCCCGCCGAGGACTTCAGCATAGAGGTGGGGTCGGTGCCCCAGATACTCAGCGTCATCGCCGGCAACCTGTTCGGACTCGGGTCCCTGAAGGGGGTCAGGCTGGAGGACGTCACCTTCCCCAGGAGCATCCTGGAGCAGTTCAAGGGACCCAAGTTCGGGGCCGAGGGCCTCCGGACGGAGCTGGACCGCCCGGAGAAGCCTTTGGTGGGGACCATAGTGAAGCCCAAGATCGGGCTGTCCCCGGAGAGGACCGCCGAGTACGTCTACGAGGCGGGGGCCGGGGGGCTCACCAACTCCAAGGACGACGAGACCCTGGTGGACCAGGCCTTCTGCCCCATAGAGGACAGGACCGTCAAGGTGGCCGAGGCCCTGGACCGTCTGGAGTCCGAGGGGCACAGGATGATGCACGCCATCAACGTCAGCACCCGCGGCGACAGGATCGTGGAGCTGGCGGAGAAGGTGCAGTCCTGGGGGGCCAGGGAGATCATGGTGGACGTGATCACCAGCGGCTTCGGGGCCGTGCAGGCCCTGTCCGAGGACCCGTCCATCAAGGTGCCCATCCACGTCCACAGGACCATGCACGGGGCGTTCACCAAGGACCCGCTCCACGGCGTGGCCATGCTGCCCCTGACCAAGCTGGTCAGGATGGTGGGAGGGGACGCGCTGCACATAGGCACCCTGGGCGTGGGCAAGATGGCCGGCGGGATGACCGAGGACCGCAACCTCTCCGCCTGCCTGGGCGACGACGTCCCGTACAGGCCGGTGATGCCGGTGTGCTCCGGCGGGGTCCACCCCGGACTGGTGGGCGAGATAGTCAGGCGCGCCGGCATGAACGTGCAGATACAGGCCGGGGGCGGCGTGGCCGGGCACCCCGGAGGCGTCAGGGCAGGCGCCATGGGCATGAGCCAGGCGGTCGACGCCGCGTTCCTGGGGATACCTGCCCAGGAGTACGCGGAGGACCATCCCGAACTCAGGACCGCATTGGAGATGTGGGGATCGATATGAAGTTGAAGGCGAAGCTGTACGACATCGACGTGTCGGAGCCGACGGTGCTCCTGCACGACGGGGACTGCGACGAGATCGGCGTGAAGGAGAACGACCGCGTGACCGTCACCGGCACCAGGTCGGCGGTGGCCCTGGTGACCCACTCGGACACCCTGATCGAGAAGGGCACCGTCATGATGCCCGCCTCGATCATGGACAAGTGCGCCGTGGGGGAGGGGGAGGAGGTCAACGTGGTCTACTGCCAGAAGCCCGACTCCGTCAGGAGCATCCGCAGGAAGATGGACGGGGAGAAGCTGTCCGGGGAGGAGATCGAGTCCATCGTCGAGGACATCCTCCAGAACAAGCTGTCCAAGATCGAGATCTCAGCATGGCTCACCGCGCTGTACATCAACGGCATGGACATCGACGAGATCGCCGAATTCACCAGGGCCATGGCCGACACCGGGAACATCATCGAATTCGACGGGCAGCCGGTATTCGACTTCCACAGCCTGGGAGGGGTCCCGGGCAACAAGATCACCCCCATCGTGGTGTCCATCGTGGCCGCCGCGGGGATCATGATACCCAAGCTCTCCTCCAGGGCCATCAGCAGCGCCTGCGGGACCTCCGACTTCGTGGAGACCTTCTGCGACGTGGAGATGGACGCCGACAGGCTGAAGGCCGTCTGCGAGAAGGTGGGCGGGGCGTTCGCCTGGGGCGGCTCCATGAACCTGGCCCCGGTGGACGACATGGTGATCAAGGTGGAGCACCCCCTGGGCATCAACCCCAGGGCCCAGATGCTGGCGTCCATCATGAGCAAGAAGGTGGCGGTCAGCGCCACCCATCTGCTGGTGGACATCCCCACCGGCGCCGGCACCAAGGTGCCCACCGTCGAGGTGGCCCGGGCCTACGCCAGGGACCTGATGGACCTGGGCGAGAAGCTGGGGATGCACGTGGAGTGCGCCATCACCTATGCCGACCAGCCCGTGGGCAACGCGGTGGGGCCGAAGCTGGAGGCCAGGGAGTGCATCTCCATCCTGGAGGGCGGGAAGCACCCGGCCAGCGTCATCGAGAAGGCCTGCGACTGCGCCGGGATAATCCTGGAGATGGCCGGCATGATCAACGGCGCCGCCAGGGCCAGGGAGATCCTGGAGTCCGGGCAGGCCTACGCCAAGTTCAGGGAGATAGTCGCCGCCCAGGGCGGGAACCCCGACCTGAAATCCGCGGACCTGGAGCCCGGGATGTTCCACGAGGACATCATGGCCACCAAGAGCGGCTACATACACGCGATCCGCAACAAGGACGTGGTGGCCATCGCCAAGGCCGCCGGCGCCCCCATCGACAAGGGCGCGGGGCTGATGATCTACCTGAAGAAGGGCCAGAGGGTGGAGGCCGGCCAGAGGCTGTTCACCATCTACGCTGACAACGAGGCCAAGCTCAGGCGCGCCAGGGAGACCGCCATCAAGTACCCGCCGATCGAGATCGAGGGCATGCTCCTCAAGAGGGTCTCCTCGGTGCCCGTCAGGAAATGAGCCGCAGGCTCTACTTCACCGTGGACGCCGACCGGGACGCCAACATCCCCATCGGGGGCAGCGTCGCCGCCGGGTCCATGGACCGCGGCTCCGGCACCCGGCCGCGGTTCTCCTCCTCCGAGAGGGGGATGTCGATCCTGGCGGAGCTGCTGGACGACCTGGGGGTGAGGGGGACCTTCTTCATGGAGGGCCGCACCGCCCAGACGACGGAGTGCTCTGTTCTGGCCGGGCACTGCATCGGCCTCCACGGATACGACCACGAGGACCTCACCGGCGGGAGGACCGGCGTAAGGCCCGATGCGGAGGAGGTCCTCCGGAGGGGATATGACGCCGTCACGGACGCCATCTCCAGGCCCACATGCTTCCGCGCACCATACATGTCAGCCGACGACGGCGTCCTGGAGGCCGTCGGGTCGCTGGGCATCAGGGCGGACTCATCCTTCTACACCGATGTCGGCGGGCCCGCAGACCCCTATGAGCTCAGAGGGATCACCGAGTACCCGGTGCCCAAGGCCAGGGACCCGGACGGGAGGGTGATCGCCGCCTACCTCTGGCCGATGCACGAGGGCAGGAGGCCCCCGCAGGACTACATAGACATGGCCCGGGGCCTGGACACCATGGTGCTGGCGACGCACACCTGGCACATGGTGGAGACCATCGACGGGGGCGTCATGGACGACGGCTGGGTCGGGCGGAACGCCGACCGTGTAAGAACGGTTCTGGAAGGCATCCTGGACGCGGGGTTCAGACCGACGGTCATAGGAGAAGGGGTGCAGTGAGCATCGGTGGATGCCCACCTTCCTGTTCAGCCCAAGGGTTTCATAGTCTCAGGACGTTTCAGATTC